>CAZSWX010000171.1:0-5085 GCA_964610865.1 uncultured Enterobacteriaceae bacterium | reverse complement strand
TATTGGTGTTTTTTATCTATTAGTTAGATCTTATTTATTATTATGATTTGTAGTATTATAATTATTTTACGAAGCATCGTGATGTTTCAAAGAAGCCGGTGGTGGTGGAGGATCACCGCGAGCGCGACGAGCGGATCCTGGCAGCGATCGACCGGGTCCGGGGGCGTGTGCAGGCAGGCAAAAAGCTGAACGATGAGGAAGAATCGTCTAGAGAAGGTACCTCTGTTGTAGGGGCAGGGACCAGGCGCGCCGTGATTGCGGGTTATGTCCAACAGGTCAAACAGCACGTTATGGATAGTTGGATAGTAGCGGAACGGAAGGTCGGCCTCATAGCGATAGTGAGTTTCGGAATACTGGCGACCGGGGACATTTTCGATTTGAAAATTGCGCAACCATCCGGCAGCGTGATTTACGATGAATCCGCTATTCGAGCTGTCCGGAAAGCGAGTCCGTTGCCACCGCCCCCTTCGCGGTATAGGCGACAATTTGCAGAACAAAAAGTGGAAGTCTTATTCGGCGAAATGCGGTAGAGGATGTGAGCATGAGCGGATTGGGCCGAGCGAGCGCCCAGGTAAGGACCTACGTGGCTCTGGTAATGTTCTGGTGCCTCGGAATAGGAACCTCATTCTGGGGTGATGCGTATGCACAGATAAGGATAGAGGTGCCACGACCGGGGGGGGCGGGGATACCGATCGCGGTCGCGCCGCTAGCCAACCCTAGCTCGACTCAGGAAGCGGCGTTCGCAGAAACCTTCATCAAGGTGTTACGTAGCGACCTCCGGATTTCCGGGCTCTTTAAAGTTATAAATCCAAACGCTTACGTTGAACATTCGCGAAATTATAAACTCGAGCAGATCCGATTCTCAGACTGGGACGTGTTGGATGCGCTCGCGCTCGTGAAGGGAGCTTTCTGGGTTGACGGGGACACTTTGACGGTGGAAGTACGTCTTTTCGACGTTACGCAACAGAAAACGCTGGGCGGGAGGCGGTACCAGGGTCGCAAAGAAGAAGTGCACAGGATGGCACATCGCTTTGCGGATCAAATCATGCTGTTTTTGACAGGGGAGGAGGGGCCGTTCGATTCTCGTATAGCCTTCGTATCAAAACGCAGAGGAAATAGGGCGAAAGAAATTTATGTTACGGACCTAAGTGGGGGTGAACTCCGGAAGTTAACCAACGAGGGAACGCTCAACTTGAACCCGAGTTGGAATGCCGCGGGCACAGAATTGTTTTTTATTTCATACAAGTTAGGTGGCCCCTATGCGTTCCGGTTGAGTCTGACGACGGAACGGTCCTCCCGGCTCTATTCTCAAGTTTCATACGGTGGAAGATGGTCACCGGGTGGTGAAACGCTTGTGATCAGTGCTGAGAGCAACGGAAATTCCGACCTGTTCCTATTATCAAAGGATGGTCGATTAATTCGCCGGCTGACACGCCACCCGGCGATCGACGTATCCCCCTCTTGGTCCCCTGACGGGCAGCATTTGGTATTTTGTTCCGGCAGAAGCGGTACGCCGCAAATTTTTATAATGAAAGTGGATACTGGTAAGATCAGCCGGCTTACCTTCCAAGGTCGGTATAATACTGATCCCGAGTGGTCGCCCAGGGGAGACACAATAGCGTATTCGTCTCGAGCGGGTGGCTTCACGGTCATGTCGATAAACCGAGACGGCCGTCAAATGAAAAAGATTGCTCGGGGCGAACACCCCTCGTGGGCACCGGATGGACGATATCTAGTAATTACTCGGCGGGGACGGTTGTATGTGGTTAGCAAAGATGGACGGAGCTCTGAACAATTGACTGGAGCAGGCGGAAATGATACTAGTCCAAGCTGGTCAGTTCGCTTTCGCTAAGTGCCTGCTAGAAGAGGAAAAACGGAGAAAAAATGCCGCACAATCTAGAGCAGAGACAAATGCACAGAATATGGGTTACCTCAATACTGCTTCTGACGTTTATGATAGCGGGCTGCCCGAAGAACCCTGGAACTTCGGCCGGCTCTTACGGAGCTGGTTCTGGGTCTGGTAGAACGGGGGGAAGCCTTAGTGAGAGTGGCCTCGCTAGAGGCGAGCGCATACAAGAGCGGGTGCAGGGAAGTGATGAGGGCACTGGGCCGTTGGCTGACATTTATTTCAATTATGACTCTGCCGATCTTTCCGAAGAATCCCTGGCGACATTACAATCCAACGCGGAGTGGTTGAAGAACAACCAAGATGCAAATGTGGAAGTAGAGGGACACTGTGACGAACGGGGTACGATCGAATACAACCTGGCCCTGGGAGCAAAACGAGCTCGGGCGGCGCGGGATTATTTGGTTGCCCTTGGGGTGGAAGCAAATCGATTGTCCACTATCAGTTACGGCGAGGAACTACCGAAGTGTCCCGACCAGAACGAATCATGTTGGCAGCAAAATCGACGCAGTCACTTTCTTATTTTGAACCAATAACGCGCCGCCGTACGCTCAATAGCGAAAACATCGCCAAGTGCGCTGCATGGCTGGTGTGCGTCTGGGGCGGGCTGTGGTTTCAGGGTTGTGCGACACAGGCAGACCTACAGCAGGTTCAAAACGATCGAGGTGTCATCCGCACGGAGGTGGCAAATACGAACGCAACTATAAGCGGGCTTCGGAACGCGGTGCGAGGCGTTCAGGGTGAAGTGCAAGAGATTGATCACCGGTTGAAGCAACTAGCGGCTAGAGAAAGCCCAACGCAAAACTTTTTGAATAGGATAGAAGAGCGGCTAGTGAAGCTCGAACGACGAGTGCGTGACTCGTCGATTCCTGAAGCCACTGTCCAGGAGAAGGGGTTGTCAAGCCATGGGATGGAAGAACGGCCTTCAGCACTCCCTTTTGGAACGCCGCAACGCATTACGGGGGCGACTCTAGCACCTTTCAGGGTGTCTGTTGACGACACCCCTGAGTGCCAGGACCTCTACCGCGAGGCGTTACGATATTTTCAAAAGAATGAGTACAATTACGCGATACGGGAGTTCCGTAGCTTTCAAAGGCAATGTGCTGATTCGGAAATGGCGGACGATGCACAATACTGGATCGGCGAGTGCCATTACGTCCAGGAAGATTTTAACCGGGCGATCCTGGAATTTAATGACGTGCTTTCATACCGGAAAGGTGATCGAGTCCCCGCTGCTCTTCTTCGGCAAGCTCAGGCCTTCGTAGAGATCGGTGATCCGACGGATGCTCGGCTGGTACTTCAAAAGCTTGTTAAGGACCACCCGTCCGCAGATCAGGCAGCCAAAGCCTACGGTATTTTGGACACTCTTCGCCGCTAACTTCGGCTGTTGGTATTCTTGGCGGACTGGACATGCAGATAATTAGGCGTATCTCGGCTGGTACAATTTTGCCTCATCCCATCGTGGGGTTGGGAAACTTTGATGGAGTGCACGTGGGCCATCGAAGGATTCTTTCTAGAGTAGTAGACGAGGCGAGGCTGCACGCGGGAACGGCGATAGCGTTAACTTTCCACCCCCATCCGTTGACGGTTATACGGCCGGAACAACCGGTGCCACTCATTCTTGGATTGCGCGAAAAGGTACGGAGATTGGAGGAGGTGGGTATAGACTGTCTAGTCTTGCAGCCTTTTTCCCCGCGATTTGCCCGGCTTAACCCGGAGACATTCGTGCGAGAATTTTTGGTCGAGCGTTTGCGTGTTGCCAAGATTTTCGTTGGCCAAAATTTTACTTTTGGCCACAACCGAGAAGGAACCTCTGAGGTGTTGGCTCAATTAGGAGATCGCTTTGCATTCGAGGTTGACGTGGTAGCGCCCGTGGCCGTAGAGGAAAGAGAAGTAAGCAGTACCCTCGTCCGTTCCCTCTTAAGAGGGGGTAATATGGGTGATGTGGCCTCGCTTTTAGGGGACTATTATACGCTAACTGGGCGAGTAGTCACAGGGTTTCGTCGGGGTCGTGAAATCGGATTTCCTACGGCGAACCTCCGTCCTAAAGACGCGTTACTACTACCGAACGGCGTTTATGCGGTTCGCGTTTTAGCGAACGATCGGAGTGTCAAGGGAGTGGCGAATGTGGGCACAAATCCTACATTTGGAAACGAGCAAAAAACTGTTGAGGCGCATCTCCTGGATTTTTCGGAGGATTTGTACGGTAAAATTATAAGCGTACATTTTGTGGAGCGTGTGAGAGATGAAAGAAAATTTGACAAAGTGGAAGACCTTATTCGTCAGATATCGAAAGATGTAGATGACGCTCGCAGGATTCTGGCAGGAAGGAAAATTACCGAGAAGTAATGGAGCAGGAATTTCGAGCCAGTGAGGCGCACTGCGGACGTCGGCTAGACTTAGTCGTGGCAGACTTAGGGAAGGTGAGTCGTTCGTATGCGAAGTCCCTAATTGAACAAAGCTGCGTTGTCGTCGCGGGCGGCTATCGGAAGCCCAGTTATCTGGTTCGTACAGACGATGTGATAAACGTAAGCTGGCCTGTTCGAACGTGCCATGTGCCGGCCCCTGAAGAGATTCCGCTTGATATGCTCTATGAGGATAAGCACATAGCGGCAATCAATAAGCCGGCTGGTATGGTCGTGCATCCCGCGCCGGGGCAGTGGGAGGGAACGGTTGTCAATGCCCTATTATGGCGTTGGGGTTGGAGTGAAGACAGCATGTGGCTCCGTCCCGGAATAGTCCACAGGCTGGATAAAGATACTTCCGGTGTCCTAGTGATTGCAAAAAACAGGGCTGCGCTGGAGCATTTGGGGACGCAGTTTCAGGAACGGCGTGTCGCCAAGGAATACCGGGCAGTTGTTATTGGACGCATGCCTCAAGAGGAGGGTTTGATCTCGTATCCCATTGGGCGACACTCGATTCATCGGAAGATGATGAGTATAAATTCCCGACGTGGAAGGCCGGCGGAGACCGCATATAAAGTAGAGGCTTCGTCGGATTCCGTCTCGGTCGTTCAGTTAAGACCAAAGACGGGGCGCACCCATCAGTTAAGAGTACATTTGGCAGCGGTTTCCCACCCGATCGTCGGTGACAAAGTGTACGGGTCGGTTAGAGCCGAGCGACTGCTACCGCCTCCGTTGCGGCACTTCGAAAGACAGGCTCTGCATGCGAAAGTTATA
>CAZSWX010000170.1:0-5583 GCA_964610865.1 uncultured Enterobacteriaceae bacterium | reverse complement strand
GTGTTGGGTCGAGCCTTTTCTTTTGAGCTTATAGAGGCCGTTTGGTCCTCGGACGGGCGGCGGCTATCTCGCGGTTTGAGACAGCTGGTCGACTCGGAGCTTGTTTTTCAGAAGGGCGTAGGGCCGCAAGCCAGATGGGTGTTTAAACACGCGATGATGCAAGACACTGCCTACCAGTCGTTGTTATTTGCAGCACGCCGGCAGATCCACCAGCGCGCGGCGGCCGTACTTGTGGAGCGGTTTCCTGATACTAGGCACCAGCGGCCGGAATTGGTTGCACATCATTACACCGAGGCTGGAGCGTTGGACGAGGCAATCGGCTTCTGGCAGTACGCGGGTGAACAAGCACTGGAGCGGTCCGCTCATAGGGAGGGCATTAGACATTTAAGCAAGGGATTGAAACTTCTGAGCCAATTACCAGAGGCCCCGGACCGTTTCCAGCGCGAGCTGACTATCCAGACGAAATTGGGCCCGAGCCTTATGGCCACGAAAGGATATGCAGCGCCAGAGGTTGAGCGTGCATACGCGCGGGCGCAGCAACTGTGTTTGCGACTGGGCGAGACAACGGAGTCGTTCCCCGTCTTGCGTGGGATGTGGGTAGTGCATGAAATGCGGGCGCAGTTGAAAGAGGCGCGCGAAATTTGTGAGCAACTGCTGACGTTGGCGAAACAATTAGACGACCCAGAGCTTTTGATAGAAGTGCATAGGGCATTGGGGAACACTTTACTTTGGATAGGAGAGTTTGCGCATGCCCGTGAACATCTGAGGACGGCGATTACACTTTACGATCCGCGACAACACAGAGGGCTTGCCTTTCAGTATGGGACCGATCCCCGCGTCGTTTGTATGTTATATGAAACTCTCGCTTTGTGGATCTCGGGTTACCCGGAGCAGGCTGACAAGAGAGGTCGAGAGGCTATGAAGTGGGCTCGAGAGGAAGCACACCAACACAGCCTTGCAGTAGCGTTACACTGGACGAGTTTTCTTCACCAACTCCGAGGCGACGCCAGCGAAGCCGGGACCTGTGCTGGTACGGTGGTTGAATTGGCCCAGGAGCATGGGTTTCCTCATTGGGAAATGATAGGGCGCATTCTGCAGGTGTGGGCGGCGTGTAGAGAATCACCAAGCGAGCGGGAAGTGCAAAATTTTGAAAAAGTTATAGCGACTTGGAGGGCCTCTGGAGCCGAACTGCTGCACCCTTATTTCCTTGGTCTTCTAGCGGAGCAATACGGTCTTATTGGACAATCAAAAAAGGCCTTAGCGTTGCTTGACCAGGCCATCTCGTTGATTGCGGATAGTTCCGAACGTTTCTCAGAAGCGGAGCTATGGAGGCTTCGTGGAGAGCTTTTGACCGTAGGCACAGAGGAAACTGGGCTGGCGGCTTGTCCTGAACGTGATAACCGACGAGGTGTAGCTGAAAAATGTTTCCGAAAGTCTATTAAGATTGCGGGCGAACAGGGAGCAAGGGCTTGGGAATTACGGGCGGCGACAAGCTTTGCCAACTTGTACATTGAACAGGGAAAGGCCGAAGGAGCATACGGGATACTCGCTCCCGTTGTGAGTTGGTTCCAAGAGGGATACGAAACCCGGGACATGAGGGCAGCGAGGCATGTTCTGGAACAATTGGAGAATGAACGATGAGGTTACGGAAGAATAAGCGTCTTAAGATTTGGTGGCTTTTGACATACCTACTTTTCCCCGCCCTAGTATTTGGGCAACAGGAGACGAAAATAGTAGAGGAAGATATTGTTCCCTCCGCTCAGGAGAGATATGCGCCGCGGCAAAAGCCCACTAACTCGATGGTATTTGCGAGATTGCCTGACACACCCGAAGGATTGGCGGTGGACTCAAGTGGCAAGTTATATGCATCGTTGTTCAATACGGGCCAGATAGTAAAAATCCACGAGGATGGAAACTTTGACCACGTCGCATGGGTTCCTTCTAAGGCCAAAAGCGGTCAGGGTCATGTGCTTGGTCTGGCGGTCGACGACGAGGACGTCCTGTATGTAGCGTACAAGGCAAGATCGAAATATGACCGTATAGGAGACCCTCGCCACCCAGCGTGTCGCGATGCCACCGATGTGACGAGCGGCGTGTACAAGATTGAACCGCTCAGTCGACAGGTCATTCCCGTCGCGACCCGAGGTGACGGCTGGCCGTTTTGTTTTCCAGACGACGTCGATGTTGACGCGCACGGCAATATTTATATGGCAGATTTGACTTATGCAGGTATCTGGAAAATACACAAAGATGGAGAGGCGATTCTATGGAGTGACCACCCGTTGCTTCACTGGTCGACGACGCCTTATTCGGGATTCCCGCTCGGGGTGAATGTCTTGGTACTAGATGAGAGTGAACAGAATCTGTACGCGGCCACGAGCGGTGACCCAATGGTCCTCCGTATTCCAATCTCGCCTGATGGAAGTGCAAATGAGCCTATCATCGTATCAAGAGGCCACAGCCTTCTTGATGGGATAGCACTGGACGAAGAAGGAAACATATATGTTTCCGAAATCTACAGAAATGAAATCGTTGGGATAAGTGCCGACGGGCGCAAGCGGGTCGTGGTCGCTAATGCGAGTTCCGCTCCACTAGATGGTAATGCGAGTCTCGTGGTTTCTTCGGGAGTTTTGTATGTGGCCAATCTTGGGTTCGGTCATCTCCGTTGGGAAGATGCGGACAAGACAGTCGTTGCCATTCGTGATTTTCCGCGGCCTTCTAGGTTAGAAAGCTTGAAAAGATAAAAATGCTGAGCAAATACATCGAAGTTGGGCCGCTACCGATTTAAAAAGGAGGGGCGAGTATGGCACAGGGTACTAAACCGAAAAAGCATCGTGCAAAATTAGGTCCCTCTGGAGACGGGGCGGGAAGAGAATCTGAGGCTATAGGAGATACAATGGATGTGGCAAACAATCCCTCGCAAGCCAGTGAAGCCGAGAAAGATACGATGCTTCGCGAGAGGGAACGGGCTGGGAGAATAAGGGTATACATAGATGCGGCAGAGAAACGAATGATGAAAAATGCGAGGCTTACTCGACAGCTCAGTTTGTTGGTAGGAGGAGTTGTTACCTGCTGTCTTATAGCGATTTTCCTGGTGCTTAAGGGGGAGGTCCGGGACCTGGAAGAATCCTTCGCAGCGTTTGAGGATCTCGAGGGATCGCGGGCCGGAGAGCTTGGCCAATTAATCGAAGGTGCCGTACGTTCGGCCGCCCCCGGCCTGATTAACGGGATACTTGGAGATTCAGTAAGTATAGAGACGATAACTGACGATGACTCTCAAATCGCTGATAAGGAAGCAAGTGTTACGGTACGTGGAAACCTTATTGGTGCCGTACGAGGCTCCGATGGGCGGCCGTTACGGGTCGTCATGGGAACAACGGACCCTGTGAATATGGACTGGGTGACGGATACTCCCGGTGGGATTTATACGGATATTGATACATCTGTTGGAGACTTCGAAGAAACCCCGCAGTACTTTACCAGCCTGTCGGGTGTGATTGGTCATCACTTGGCGCGCGGGGTAACAAGCATTTACCGTCCAACTTCGAAGGGGTTTCGAGTATACATAAGTCTTGCCGGACTGACACCGGAGAAAGCTCGTCGATGGGAGTGGGCTATAAGCTGGGTGGCGGTTGGAAGCTAGTCTTGGGCGTAGGGCGGTTCCGAGTCCCGTTAAAATGTCGTTATTACGAGATACTGAAAATAAGGAGAAGGCTGCTGCCGTGTCTCTCTGAAATAAAAAAAAGAGGGGATGAAATTGTTTCTATCCCCTCTTTTTTCGGTACTTGGTACCTGTGTTAGTTGTGCTTAGTCTCTGCCGTGTCGTAGTAGATTACCTGGCGTCGCACCTGTGCAGTTACCGTCTTCGAATGTAACGTCGCCATTCACCATAATCCACCGGTAACCTTCAGCATATTGCACCCGCCGCCATTCGCCTCCGGGGAAGTCGTGTACGACTTTGGGTTTTTCCGGCGTGAGTTTTAAGTTTTCAAGGTCATACACTACGACATCTGCTTTTGCGCCTTCTTGCAGGATACCACGATTGTGGAAACCCGCGCACTGCGCAGGCATCGCGCTGAGTCGGTAGTGGGCTTCTTCCAGACTCATAAACCCCGCGTCTCGCACCATCCATGTGAGCATGTCTGTAGGATAGGCGCCGAGAGTGATGAATTTGGTGTGGGCGCCGCCGTCCGAAACGCCGGCTACGCTATACGGTGAGGACATTAATTCGGACACAAGGTCAGGTCGGACATTTCGGGCAGGAGTCAAAAACTCTGTCTCCAACTTTTCGTCTACAGCGATATCAAACATCGCATCAACTACATGCTTGTTTTCGATCTCTGCAACCTCTTCAATAGTTTTTCCTATGAACTTCTCATACTTTGCATTCTTGACTGTTTCGACGGTAAAGTCCTTGATTGAGCCCGTCACAACCGGGGTGTGTCCCGTGTCGTATTCCGCAATCAGGGCTTGGCGAATTGCGGGATTCTTGAGTTTTTCCAAACGCTCGGCCGGTGTTCCCATTGTGACTTCCCGAAGGACATCGTTTCCGTCGAATAAACCCGACATATCCGCAAAGCTAAAATACAATCCTTGTCTGAACACCGCTGTTTGGTTGTAGATTTTCCGTCCCGCCTTATTTGTTTTTTCCATCCAGCGCAGTATCCGGCGGTGGATGCTTGGGCGATCGTCGCGGGTGGCCGTAGCGTTAAACAGAATAGGCCTCCCACATTCGTCGGCCAGCCTGTCGTAAAACTTCATGTCAGCTTCGAAATCGGGACTAGATTGCGTTAGCTGAATAAAACCCTCTCCTCTTTCCTTAAGAACACGGCCGAAGGCTAACATATCCTCGTCGGCCATGGTGTCTGTCACCATAGGCGTGCCGTCATAGTCTCGTTGCACTGATACAAATCCGTCACCCAGACGTTGGGCTGAGAAACCGCAGCCTCCAGCGTCGAGGGATTCTTTAAGTATGGCGCACATGGCCTGTTTCTCTTTGTCGGTTGCCGGGCGATTTTTTGCTGCTTCCAATCCCATGGTCCAAATCATTATCGGGGCTATAGGAACGAAGCTCAGAACGTTCACACCCTTTGGTGTTTGGTCGAGGAAATCCAGCCATTCCGGAAAAGTTTCCCAGTCCCACTTCATGCCGGCCTTCATGGATTCGTAAGGAATAGCCTCCACGCGCGACATCGAAAGCATTGCACGGTCTCGCATCTCGGGTTTCACGGGAGCGAAGCCGAAGCCACAGTTGCCTAACACGATCGACGTAACCCCGTGCCATCCCGACAGGGTCACATAAGGGTCCCAATTAATCTGCGCGTCGTAGTGCGTGTGCAGGTCTATAAAACCTGGGGCAACAACCAAACCATTAGCGTCAAGTGTTTTTCCCGCGTCGCTTGCTTTGAGTTTTCCATTTTTTGCGATTTTCGCAATCTTCCCGTCTTTAATTCCTACGTCCCCCATGTAACGTGGAGTTCTCGAACCGTCTACAACGGTTCCACCTTGGATCAGCACATCAAACTCAGCCATAGCTTTCCTCCCTCTCCGATTTGTACTAAAAATTGAACGCTCACTCAGTAT
>CAZSWX010000169.1:3021-5596 GCA_964610865.1 uncultured Enterobacteriaceae bacterium | reverse complement strand
CATTTGGGGCTCGTCCTATGGAACGTCTGATCCAAACTGAAGTGAAGCAGGTGCTCGCTGATGAGATTTTGTTTGGGAAGTTAGAGCAAGGGGGCCGCGTGGACATTGACTATGTGGAGGAAGAACTTACTTTTACCTACACGGCTCTTTCGGCGAGCGGCGAGGAGCCCGTTGAAACGGCGGAGATTGTAGAGTGACCTTTAGTTTTTTCTCAAAACGCTGCAAAGGCCTGAAATCGCGGTCCCACCTTCGTAACGAGTTTGAACTGCCCTCATTTCACAGACGGTGAAGCCGTGCGAGCGGGCTTTATCCGACAAGTAGTCTCGGCCGTGGGTGTAATAGCCGGCACTGTTTACTCCTAATTTATTTGTGCTGTTTTCCTCAGCCGTGAAAACAAAACATCCGGATGGTTTCAAGAACTTTCGAGCAACGTTGAAAATACATTCTGGATCGCCGATGTGCTCAAAAACTCCGGCGGCGATAATTCCATCGTATAAGCCTCTTGCCTTGTCTAGGGAATAAATGTCCGCGACCTCGAGGGTGTCGTAGATGTCCCGCGTCCTGGCTTTTGCAATCATTGCAGGTGACAGGTCTATGCCATCTAGGCCTTTGGTGAACTGGTGTACGGCGACCCCACTAAGGCCCGTTCCGCAGCCGAGGTCTAATATGACCGGATTAGTATGGCAGTGTCTGCGCAGAGCCTGCGCCACGAGATGTGGCGCCCGGTACATAAGTTTTTCAACTAGGGTCTGGTCGTAGGATCGGGCGTAGTTATCATAATACCCGCGTACATAACTCGCGGCCGCGCGCGAGGGGATGGGCTCGGCGCCGGTGTGCGCCAGGAGCATACGAGCACCGATGTGGTCCTCCGGAACCAGTTTCAGGTATTTCCGTAGATGTGTAGAGGCCCCGCCGGGCTTGCCGCTCGATATTAACAATTTTGCGAGGTAGGCGTGTGCCACCGAATCGTTTGGTTGAATGGCTAGGACACGGTTGAAACCCAAAACCGCCTCTTCGTCCCGGCCGAGCTTCATTAGGGTCAGCGCAAGTTCATAGTAAGATCGTAGGATCACTGAGACGAGTTGGGCAGCACCTTCATTAGTTGGATCCGCCTGCAGCACCCTGACATAGGACGCCAACGCCTCGTCCACACGACCGTTGAGATGGCAATCGACAGCGTGATCGAATGGGTCAACACTTACCATAGGGTAAACTAAACAGTTCGTCGTCTTAAAGGAACCGAGGTGCTCACACATAGGGGAGCACTCTTTTTGGGGACACCTCTCGCGGAAGGGGTAGTTTTACATGTTCGCGCCGGGTGTGTGAGCCACTAGAGTGTATGATAAGGAGAAGAAGTTGGACGGGTCGAACAATACGAATTGGCGGATTGCATTTTCGCGATAAGACCCTAACTCAATAACACGCACGTTCACAGATGGGAATTGGAACAATCCTTAAAAGTGTTTCTGACTCCGCAGAGGATGACGTTTGAACCGCTTTGGGGTATGTCTATCGAAGAATACCCGCGACATTTTTTAATAGGAGTGGCTATGGATTTTGGAGTAACGTTCCCAGCACGAGTCGGTGATTTTGAACTAATCGAATTGGCTGAACGGCTCGGGTACGAACAAGCATGGTTTTATGATTCTCAGATGATTTATTCGGACGTTTATGCGACGATGGCACTTGCTGCTCACAGGACCAGCCGCATACGGCTCGGTACAGGGGTGGCGGTACCAACGACCCGCATGGCCCCAACGATTGCGCACTCAATTGCTACGATCAATCAACTGGCGCCGGGTCGGGTAGAGCTAGGTGTTGGCACCGGGAACACAGCACGGTTAACTATGGGGCTGCGGCCTATCACTTTGTCTCGCATGAAACGAGAGGTACGTTTAATTCAGACCTTACTGACGGGAGACAGCGGAACTCTGACGGAGGAGGGAGAAGAGCATCTCGTCCGATTTCTGCATCCACACCGACACTACATCAATGTCAAAGACCACATAACCGTGAGCATCTCGGCGCTCGGACCGAAAACTCTGGCATATTGTGGGTCGGAATCTGACGGTCATATAACGTGGGGGTTGGACTCTGACGGAATACGCACAGCTCGAAAGATTATTGACGCTGCAGCCGAAAAGCGAGGTAACACTGGGAAGAATGTGCCTTCGAAATGCTTTTTTCCGACGGCGATTTTAGCACCCGGGGAGACCGTTGCGAGTCCGCGTGTCATGAGCCTTATAGCGCCTTTCATTATGAATTTTCTGCACGTGCAAGTAGAATGGGGGACAGACCTGTTGCCAGCAGTCCCGGCAGTTGCTGAATGGGTAGAGCGGTACAAGAAATATGCCGCCGGACTCCCGCTTGAGACGCGCCACCTAACGCTTCACGAAGGCCATATAATTTATGCGCGTGACGATGAAAAAGAGTTTGCTGTTCCCGAGTTGGCAGATGCTGTAGCCTTGATCGGCCATCCTGATGAGATTATTGCGCGAATTCACGAAATGGAAGAGGCGGGCTTGTCTCACTTCGCCTTTCAGGTCATGGACGATGATCCCGTTCGGCAAATGAC
>CAZSWX010000169.1:0-2921 GCA_964610865.1 uncultured Enterobacteriaceae bacterium | reverse complement strand
GCTTGTCTCACTTCGCCTTTCAGGTCATGGACGATGATCCCGTTCGGCAAATGACTGATTTTGCTCAACAAGTGATAGAGAAATACTAAGAAATGCATGCAGTCACATGGGCCCAATATGATGTTGCAGCGCGCCGGAGTGCAGTCGTGGATAGTGTGAGAGAATGGGAACCCTCCATTTTTTTTCGCGGTGCAGAATAAGAGGGAGCACTAGGGACTATGAAGATAGGGGTTTTTAGTTACAACACAGAATACACGATGCCTGCCGACTTGCTAGCGGTAGCTTGTGAGGAACGCGGTTACGAGTCATTGTGGTTGCCCGAACACACTCATATTCCGGCTAGCCGAGAATCTCAATTTCCTGGTGGGGATGTCTTACCACAGGAGTATGTGCACATGTCCGATCCGTTTATCGGACTTGCGGCGGCGGCGGCGGCCACTACAAAGCTGTTATTGGGCACCGGCATCTCGCTGGTCACGGAACATGACCCCATAGTGCAGGCCAAACAAGTGGCCTCATTGGACCGAATCTCTTCGGGACGATTTCTGTTTGGCATTGGCGCGGGGTGGAATAAGGAAGAAATGTTAAATCATGGAACCCGCCCCGAAGACCGATGGAACGTGTTAACGGAACGCATAGAGGCAATGAAAGCACTTTGGACAGACGATGAGGCATCGTACCACGGCCGTTTTGTCAACTTTGAAAAAGTGTGGTCGTTCCCCAAACCCGTTAGCGTCCCGCATCCACCGATTCTGCTCGGAAGCCTGAGTTCCAAAACGGCGCTAAAACGCGTGGTCGATCTGTGTGATGGATGGATTCCCGTCGCCGCAGCGGTAGACGATCTACCAGGAAAAATCATCAAAATGCGCGATTATGCCGAGTCTGTCGGGCGTGATCCAAAGTCCATACCTATAACGTGCTTCTGCACGAATGCCCCAAAACCCCATGTGCTGGAACGTTTCCAGGAGTACGGAGCAGTCCGTACCGTTGTTCGGGCGCCGACTGAGGATACGGAAAAAGTCGAGGCCTTCTTGGACGACTATGCACCAATAGTTAAAGATTTCGCTTGAAAGTCTATGTCCAGTGTTGCTAAGAGGAAGACATCTTAGAAAAAGGGAGGGCAAACAATGGCTTCGTTTATGGGATCATATCAGGGGCAAACATACGCACTCATGCGGATCGTCCTGGGTTTTACCTTTCTCTTCCACGGCACACAAAAACTTCTCAACTTCCCAGCCGACTTTCCCTATCCATTGACGGGGGCTCTTTATGCGGCAGGGACTATCGAGTTGGTCGGAGGCGTGCTCCTGATGATAGGGCTGGCAACCTCCTGGGTGGCGTTTCTGTGCAGCGGACTAATGGCTGTAGCGTATTGGATGGCACACGGGATGAAAGAGTTGTGGCCGCTTCAGAATGGAGGCGAGTTGGCCGTGGTGTACTGTTTCGTATTTCTCTATATCTCGGCGCGAGGTGCGGGAATGTGGAGCGTCGACGGAGCACGCGGGCAAGATTAATTCCTGCTCTCGCTGGGTGATGCGTCCCCGGCGGAGCGATATCATTCGGTGCAAAATGAGTAACCGGCGTTTGTAACCGGGTGGCTTAAACATGCAGCTCCGAACCTCCTATGACCGAAGGGGGGCTGGCGGCAACAGGCTTCTAATTGGAGCCTAGGAACAGTGCTTCGCGGATCACCCCTGGAGAGGGGCAGGTTCGTTTCCGACTACCGGCGGTCACAAAATACTGGTACCGTTGCGGCAGCCTAACTGTACCCGGGGAGTGTTCGATGAGTGAGTTTGCATTTTCATCTCATATCAAGGTTTCAGCAAAGCGATACCGTGAACGATATGGGCTCGACTATGAAGACTTTGAAGTCGGCCAGATTTTCAAACATCGCCCAGGTATGACGATCACTCAACAGGATAACATTGAGGAATCATTTGATACCTTAAATCAGGCCATGATCCACTTTGACTCGAATTACGCAGCGCAAACAGAATGGGGAAAGCCCTTGGTTGTCAGCACGCTCACGTTGCAAAGACTAATAGGGATGACGTGGAAAACGTTCTTCAAGAAAACTCAGATTCTAGGATGGACCATTCTCAACATGACCGCGCCAGTCTTTGGTGGGGACACGCTCTATGCCGAGACCGAGATCAAAGCCAAAGAGAATGGATCGGAAGATGCCAGGTGTGGGCGCCTCACTGTCGAGACGAGAGGAACCAACCAGGACGGAAAACTCGTCTGTACGATGGAGTATGACCTACTCATTTATAAGCGAGATGCTGTGCCCTTCTTGGACGCGAACTACTAAACGAAGGAGTCCCGCAATGAGCCGTTTCTCGTCGCACCGGAAGCTCGACGATCAAACCTATATGGAGATAGCGGGGGTGGAATTCGAGGACTTTTTAGTTGGACAAGTCTTCGAACACCGGCCCGGCCGCACCTTCACCGCGGAAGAGAACAGGAGGCATGTGCATCGCTCGGCAGACTTGACTGCCCGGGTCGCAGACGATGAATACAATGCGCGAGTATACGGTGGAGAGCACGTTATTACTGAAACACTTGTTGTTAGCGCGGTAACCGCTATGACGACGAAGACGTTCAATAAGGTGGTTGCAAACCTAGGTTGGACGGATGTCAGGCTGCCGTCACCAGTCAAAGCTGGTGACACGATCTACGCCGAATCGGAGTTGCTCGGGAAACGCGAATCGAAGTCACGTCCGGCCCAAGCCGTCCTGCACGTGCGAACCCGTGCCACCAACCAGAACGGGATAGAAGTGTGTTCGTTCGAGCGAAAATTATTGATCTACAAACGCGGTCTAGGACCGTACGAGAAGGCGGGATATTAGTGAATAAAGGACAGCAATGGTAAATCAAGTTGAAGAAGGTAAACAATTGACTCTGGACTTCCAAAAGCTTCG
>CAZSWX010000168.1:0-5602 GCA_964610865.1 uncultured Enterobacteriaceae bacterium | reverse complement strand
TGTTGGCTAAGTCGTAAAAGTTGTTCATTACTACCTTTCGCAACCTTCAAGGCCGGAAAAGAAGCCTACCCGACCAATCTGGATAGATCAACCTTGTCTGCGAAGAGGTTGGCAATGGCCTCCTGGTTCTCGAAAGCGTCGACGAGGGCTGGGACATGCGGTATAACGCCAAGGCAGAAAGCGTCTGTCAGGCCAGCCAATGTTGCTACGTTGGTACGGATTGCGGCGTCGGACGCATCAAATGGATGGTTCAGTATGTAACCTGCAAGCTGTAGTCTTCTCGTACGTATACAATCAAATGTGAGGAGTGCATGGTTTAAGGCACCCAATTTTGAACCAATCACAACCAAGATCGGAATGTTCAAGTCATGGGCTAGGTCGGCAAAGGAGTAACGGTCAAGCAGGGGCACCAGCAATCCCCCGGCACCTTCTACTATGGTTGTGTCGTGTTGGCTGGTTATCCGTCGATAACTATCCGTGATTCGGCCGGGTTGAATGTGTATCCCAGCGTCCTTTGCTGCCACGCTGGGTGCGACCGGTAAGGGAAAGCGGTAGGGGCAGATTGTATCGAGTGGAAGTGTTGTCTTGGCAAACTTCGCAAGGCGGACCGCGTCGTCGGGATAAAGCTCGCCCTGCTGGGTTTGACAGCCAGTTTCGGCTGGCTTCAGCACCCCGACCTTCTTTCCTTGCGCGGTTAACGCGGCGGCTATCCCACAACCGACTAACGTTTTACCGATCCCAGTATCAGTCCCAGTGATGAATATATCGTTCACGTCTCTTCCTCGATCGCGTCGTGGACCGTATCCAGTAGTTCCAACAATTGGTCGGCAGTGACACTTAGTGGAGGCATGAGGATGATGATGTTGCCTAGCGGCCGGATCATTATCCCTCGGTTCCGGGCCGTCTGGGTTACGAGGGCGCCGATCTTGTCTCGAGGAGGATACGGTATCTTTCTGCTAGGATCTTGCATTAGCTCGATCCCGACCATAGTTCCCCACTGGCGTACGTCGGCAACATGTTCCAGGGGGGCTATGTCAGATTGTAGATGATCTTTTAGGAGCTTTATTTTTGGTTGTAGCTGGTCAATTACGTTTTCTTCAGCGAAGACGTCTAAACTGGCTAGGGCGGCCGCGCAAGCCACAGGGTTTCCAGTGTAGGTATGGCCGTGGAAGAAGGTTCTAAAATCTTCGTAGGGGGCAAGAAAGGCGGAGAAGATGGCGTCGGTAGTCAACGTAGCGGCCAAAGGCAGGTACCCGCCGGTTATGCCCTTTGCGAGACATAACAGATCAGGTTCCACTCCTGCGTGCTCACACGCGAACATTTTTCCTGTGCGCCCGAATCCTGTTGCGACTTCATCACAGATGAGGAGGATCCCGTGCTCTTTGGTTTCCTGTCGGAGGGTTTTGAAATATTCTACAGAGTGTGCCCACATACCAGCCGCACCTTGCATGAGCGGCTCAATAATCAGGGCGGCTAACTCATTGCGATGTAAGGTAAGTTTTTCTCGTGCCTCTTGTTGGGCTTCGGCTAAAGCTTTTTCGGGGGTGAGGCCGCGTTCGAACCTAAATATGTGTGGGGGCGTCAATCTGATAGTGTCTGTCAAAAGCGGGCGATAGAAATGATGGAAGAGTTCGGAATAGCCTACGCTGACAGCGCCCAGTGTATCTCCGTGGTAGGCTTCGACTAAAGACGCAAACTTCGTACGCCGCGTCTCTTTCCGAAGTTGCCAGTATTGGAACGCCATCTTCAAGGCGATTTCCGTTGCCGTAGCTCCCGCATCTGAGTAAAAAACACGTTCTAGGCCCGCTGGCGTTAACTCGACGAGCCTTTTCGCGAGCTGTATAGAGGGAATATTAGAGAGCCCCAAAGTCGTAGAGTGTGCAATATCTTTTACCTGGGTGGCTATTGCCCGATTAATCTTTGGGTGTGCGTGTCCGTGCACGTTGCACCAGAGCGATGAAACCCCGTCCAAGTACCGCTTTCCGTTAGTGTCTATTAGATAATTCCCCTCTCCTTTAGCAATAATAACGGGCTCCTCTTTAAGCCAGTCCTGCATCTGCGTGAAAGGGTGCCACACGTGCGCGTGGTCCCATTCTTTGAGTTGGTCATAAGTTGGAGTGTTCATCGAATCCCGACCTCTTTTGCGGCGGCGGCAAAGGCCTCTAATGCCCGCGACAAGTCTTCTCTGGTGTGCGTGGCCATAGGGGTTACCCTGATACGCGATGTTCCTTCAGGAACAGTCGGAGGTCTAATCCCTTGCGCTAAAACGCCGTGTTGGAAAATGACGTCCGCTACGAACATGGTTTCTCGCTCCTCCCCTATTATAATCGGCAGGATTTGCGAACTTGTGTCTCCGAGGGTATAGCCCAAACTGCGCAAACCATCCGATAGAAAACGCGTGTTTTCCCATAATTGTCGCCGTCTCCCCGGCTCTTGCTCAATTATATCTAATGCGGCGAGTGTTGATGCGGCGACTGCAGGCGGTGCCCCGGTGGTATACACGAAGCTCCGGGCAGTATTGACCAGCCAATCTACAAGTTCTCTACTTCCTGCCACGTAGGCTCCAAAGGTGCCCAACGCTTTGCCTAGCGTTCCCATCTGAATATCTATCTGGCTGCTTAGACCCAGTTCTTCCGTGAGCCCCGCGCCTTGCGTCCCAAAAACGCCTGTCGCATGTGCCTCATCTACCATGACCCAGGCGTCATGGTGACGTGCTATTGTTACAATCCTAGTCAGGGGCGCCAAGTCGCCGTCCATACTGAAAACGCTGTCTGTTACGATGAGTTTCTGGCCAGACTCTGAGGAGTTGTTTAGAAGCTCATTCAGGTGTGTCGTATCGCCATGGTCATAGATCTCAATGTGTGCCCGCGAGAGCCGGCAACCGTCAATAATACTCGCGTGATTGAGGCTATCGCTGTATATCGTATCATTAGGGCCCATAAGCGAGGACAAAACTCCCACATTCGCATGATAACCTGTCGGGAAGAGAAGGGCGCTTTCCGTTTGTTTCAGCCTGGCCAAACGTGTTTCCAAGTCATCGTGTAGTTGCATAGAACCTGAGATTAGACGGGATGAGCCACTGCCGCACCCGTAACGGTCGGTGGCCTGTCTGCCAGCCTGTATAAGGGCAGAATGGTTTGCCAAACCAAGGTAATTATTGGACGAAAAGAGTAGTAGTTCTTTGCCCTCCAATATGACTGTCCTGTCTTGGGCACTTTCTACGATCCGCAGTCGTCGGTGTAAGCCTCGTTCCTTGATGGTGGCGAGGCGATTCGCGAGAATGTCTTTTAACATCGGTCCATCTTGATCCTTGTTGCCTTCGGATCGGGGTTTATACTGCCCGAAATAGGGAAACACGGCTACCCTTTGGACAAAAAGCAAAAAAGTGGTAGGAGAAAAAAATGCTATCATCGCTGGAAGATTTAAATGCTGCGCTACGCGAGAATCGTCCCGACGACTACGTGACCGAGGCACACCGACAAACTGGTATGAGCCCAGTGAGTTTTGGGCCAGGCACTTCGGAGTGGGAGTGGGATGCAACTAGGACACTTGTATTGAATCCTTTCGGCTATGTTGCGGGAGGCTACCTGAGCCTGTTTGCTGATGAGCTCATGAGTAGCGCGGTTGGCTCAGTGATGGGGGAGGGAGAATTTGCTACTACCGCAGAGTCCAAGATAAATTTTATTAAGCCAGTTGAAAAAGGATTAGTTAAGGGAACTTCCAAAGTCCTGCGTAAAGGAAAACGTGTGGCGTTCCTTGAGGCGACGATCGTAAACAAAAAGGACGAAGTCGTCGCGACGGTTAGTAGTACTTGGACGGTCGTAGGTCCTTGATCAATCGGCTGCCCCTGTTGCGGCGCCAATGGGAAAATGCCGAGCAACTCAGACAGGAGACGGTGCTGCGCGAATCTATGAGTTGGAATGCGGCCGGTGTTCGTCGCTAAACAGACAAGGCCGGAGTTATGGTTTTAGGCTAAGTCGGAGGACGCCAGCGAATCTTTTCAGCATCGGGTCGAACGCGGTTTGTTTGTTTTTACGCTTTTCATAAAACGGTCAGGTTGATAATATTGGTATCCATGACTTCATGGACGGGACCGTTCGCGGCGACTAAACAGGACGACACTGTATGAAAAGGAGGGCGGGTTATGCAGATAGGGACAATCGCCTTATTTCAACGGCACGGGTACGACGAATCCGTTACCGATAGTCAGGTTTATAAAGAAGAAATGGCTTTGGCATCTCAACTCGAGAAGCTTGGCTATGACTCGCATTGGTCAGTGGAACACCATTTTGAGGATTATTCATTTTGTCCCGACAATGCCGTCTATTTAGCCCATCTGGCCGCCATCACGAAAACCTTGAAACTTGCCACTGGCGCGGTCATAGTACCCTGGAACACGCCGCTCCGGTCTGCCGAAAAAATAGCTCTACTAGACGAGCTGTCGGACGGTCGAGTAATTTTCGGTATGGGCCGTGGATTGTCCCGACGTGAGTACGATCAATTCGGGATCGACATGGACACGTCCAGGGAACGTTTCGATGAAGCCGTCCCAATGATCCTTGAAGCGCTTGAGACGGGCGTCATAAAAGGCGAAGGAAAGTATTATCATCAACCACCTGCGCCCATTCGGCCCAAACCGACGCGCACCTTTGTAGGGCGTACTACACAGGTTGCGATGTCGCCCGATTCGGCACTCGAGGCGGCAAAACACCGAGCCCAAATGATGGTTTTTACACAGAAGCCGATTGAAGAGCATGGGGCGGACTTTGAGCCATATAGGGCGTTGTTTCGTGAACTGCATGGGGAGGATGCCCCACACCCGGTGATGGCGGGAATGGCCGTTTGCCATGAGGATGGTGCTCAAGCCGAAGAGATGGCGCACAAATACATATCGGGTTACCTTTTGTCGGTGATGCACCACTACGAACTCATGGGAGAACATTTCAAAAAGGTGAAGGGTTATGAGGCATACGGCGACGCAGTCGACACTCTTCGGGACCTTGGCCTCGAGGGTATTGCAGAGATGTACGTCAATGCGCAAGCGTGGGGAACGCCTCAGCAGATTTTAGATAAATTGTCTCATTGGCGTGAAGTCCTTGGCCCGTTTGACGTACTGTTTGGTCTTCGAGGCGCAGGCATGCCGTATGAAGACGCGGACCGTTCTCAACGTCTTATTGCGCAGCAGGTAATTCCGGAGTTGCGCCTGTGGGATGAGGAAGCGAAAGCCGCTTAAGGTACGAGGCAATCCTCACGGAGTCCCCGATCAAGTATTACCTGCAGGGCGTGTAGTATACTTATATAAGTCTTTCCAGTAGCGGTCCAAAACTTCATCGTCGGCGCAGTCGAGGCATTCCATTTCTTGGTCTGAAATCGTTAGGAGGCCCTTCTTAATTAATGTTTTGGCGTAAGGGCCGCGGTCGATCAGCTTCACCGGACCACGTGCCTTGGCCATTTTATCGCGGAGCTCTTTTGTTGCGGACTGCGGCTAACCATGCGATAGATCCTCCACCTGCCCCGACCGTGTGGAGGTCAATCATAGGAGTCTTAATGTCATAAATGTCGACCTTCCCCTCGGTTAACATCCGCGGCGTACCCTTTTCGA
>CAZSWX010000167.1:0-5614 GCA_964610865.1 uncultured Enterobacteriaceae bacterium | reverse complement strand
ACACACACCGTTTTTATTTTCAATATGATGCCTACGTTGAAGACGAGCACATTAAGGATGTGAAATCGCCTGAGGAATTGTCTTTTGCCATTGCTGCCAAGGAACGCTTGATTGTAGGTTCCCCTGCCGATTGTCTTGAACAGTTGCAGATGTGGAAGGAGGCCATTGAACCCGATTATCTGATCATCAGATTTCGCCAACCGGGCGGCCCCTCTCATACGAATACGTTACAGGCCATCAGAACATTTGGCGAGGAAGTGATCCCGCAGTTGTAAGGCCAAGGACTGTACGGTCATGAATATTCAATCGCAGGCCTAAGGACGAAGCAGTGGGGTGTGATTTGTGTCGATCCAAATAAGTTCTCGGCTCGCCGAGTTTGGTACGCAGGCCTCCTTTGACGTACTCCCTATCGATGTTGTCGACCGCACCAAGTATTTGTTTCTCGATTATATAGGCGTAGCTGTTAGGGGGTCTTTGTCCTGTTCAAGTAGACCGATTTATGAATTAGCGGGGCTGCTAAAACAAGGTGCTACCGGCGCGGGTTTGGGAGCTGGAAAGACCGTGGGGTTTCCGTACGATGCACTCGCGAATGGCACGGCGGCTCACAGCCTAGAGCTAGACGACACTCACCAAGCCGGTTCGATTCATTTGGGGGTTTCAATTTTTTCGACAGCGTTGGCGCTCGCGGCCTATGTTGGCTGTAGTGGCAAAAGGTTTATTAATGCGGCGGTTGTTGGTTTTGAGGTCGCGGCACGCGTAGCGATGGCAGTCAATCCTGGTGACCATTACGCGCGAGGATTTCATCCGACGGGTACGTGCGGCGTGTTTGGTGCGGCAGCGTGCGCGGCAAACATGCTGGGGCTTGAAACGCGGCAGGTTTTGTGGGCCTTAGGGATAGCCGGAAGTCATGCGTCGGGATCGATGGAGTTTTTGGCTTTCGGGGCGTGGACGATACGGCTGCATCCCGGCTGGGCAGCTTTTAGCGGCATTCACGCGGGGCTCTTAGCACAGCGAGACTTTGTCGGCCCGGGGGCTATACTCGAGGGCCGAGACGGATTCTTGAAAGCGTATGGTAAGGAAACGGACGCTAACAAAATAACAGAAGGATTGGGTAAGGATTATCAGGTAATGGAAACGGCCGTAAAACCACATGCCTGCTGTCGGTACACGCAGGCACCGATTGATGCGATTCTTCAGGTTGCCAAGAGCCATGATCTGGCCCCCGAACTTGTAGAAAGGGTTGATGTAGGCGTACTTCAGACGGGTATTCCCGTGATTTGTGAACCGTGGTCTAAGAAAATTAGGCCGCAGAATGTGGTGGAAGCGCAATTTAGCCTGCCGTTTGGTATTGCCGTGGCGTTGTTGAAGCGTTCCGCTGGTCTCGAAGAATTTGGGGAAGACCAGCTGCATGACAAAGCCATTACTGACATGATGGGTAGGGTGCATTACGAGCCCGATCCCACCCTTGAAATGAATTACCCAAGGGAGTGGCCGGCATGGGTGCGCGTTTCCCTAAAAGGCGGCAATGAATTCTCCGCGAACGTCCGTTTCCCGAAGGGAGACCCGGAGAACCCGCTCTCTTGGGAGGAGGTCGCCAACAAATACACAGGATTAGTTTCGCCGCTCTGGTCGGCAGGGCATGCTGCGCGTGTTTTGGAGGCTGTTAAAGAACTTGAATTGCAAACTAACATGCGTGGATTTGTTGAATTAGCGCAGTCGGAGTGAGAACTTTAAATCGAGGACAGTAATGTAAGGGAGTCATTCATGGATTTTGGTTATGTGTTTCCCGCGGGAGTCCACGTTTACAATGATGTCATGCGTGCCGAGAAGCGCGGCTACACCCACGCGTGGTTGTATGATTCACAGATGTTGTTTAGCGATGTGTATGCCTCTCTCGCGCTATGTGCGGCCCATACTAAAAAGATCAAGCTTGGGCCTGGAGTCACGAATCCGGCCTCGCGTATCGCGCCAGTGACGGCTTGTTCGATCGCGTCAATAAATGAGCTTGCGCCGGGCCGGACAATACTGGGCATCGGAACTGGCAATACTGCACGAAGGACCCTCGGGATGCCAGCCTCTCGATTATCGCAGATGCGCGAACATGTGGAGACTTGTCGGCAATTGCTGGCGGGCCAGACCACGCCTTACGCGGAAGGGTCTAGACGCAGGATGGTGAAATTTTTAAACCCGAAAGGAGGATGGATAAATATTGCCCGTAAAATCCCTATATACGTGGCGGCGAGCGGCCCTAAAACACTTGAATTGGCGGGGGAAATAGCTGACGGTGTCATATTATTTGGAGCGGTAAGCCCGAGCCTCATAGATTTTGTAATGAATAGGATTCGTATCGGGGCGGAGCGAGCCGGCCGAAACCCCAGAAGAATTTATACACTGTGTATGACTGCTTTTCATCTTACGGATAAGGGGGAGAGACTAGAAACGTCCAGGGTCAGGAAAGCCGTGGGCCCCTTCGTTTCTTCTTCTAGCAACATTTTTGCATTTTCTTGTCCGAACCCTAAGGATTTACCGGGGGACCTCCGGGATGATCTTATGGCTTTTAAGAACGCTTATCGGGCGCCACAGGGGTCAATTGAGACCCGACACCTCAAATTATATGCAGACTATTTGCAAGGGTTCAAAAAGGAACATGAGACTTTGGTTACCGAGAAAATGATTCGGGCGACCACACTGACGGGGACTAAGGACGAGGTCCTGGAGTCTGTACGCCTGATGAAAAAAGCCGGAATTAGTCAGGTGGCGGTTCAGCCAGTGAGTGACTCCCGACAAACGATAGATGCATTTTCGAAGGCTATCATTAAGAAAATGAACTAATTCCTCAGGATGGGGTAAATGCTGCCTTGTATATGTGCGAATGCGGTGGAACCCCACATAATGTGACGGACCACTGTCATCTAACCGGGCTAGGGATCTTCGAATCGATGACCAGAACGGCGGTGCCAGTGATTGCCCGATCTCCTTCCTGGTTCTCAACCAGGAGATCGCAGTAGACTGTTGGGATCCCGTCTTCCTCCGCTTTCTCCGTTATGAGAGCTGAGAATGTCACAGTATCGCCATGGCGGACCGGGGCGCGAAAAGTAGTATTAAGGGTACGGAGTCTCCACCCCGTGAAGAAGTTTTTGAGCATTTGCGCAAGGAATGTTGTATTGAGAGGGCCTGGAACAATGGGTCGGGCGAGACCTGCCTTTAGTGCGTCGTCCTGATTCAAAAAAAATTTCAGCCCATTAATTTGGGCGGCGTCGGCGTATTTTAGCACGGTATCTCGCGTGGGCGTTTGCGAGACAGGACCGACTTCGTCACCGATATCGAAGTCAACGAAGGGGCGGATGTCATTTGGCATGTGTTTTCCTATTGGAATGCCGGCATGACTTCCTTTGCAAATAATTTGAGCGACCCGAGAAAGTCATCTTGGGCAACATCGCTAAGCATTAGCGTAAAAAGGGTGACTCCTTTCTTCTGCTTGTCTTGCAATGCCTGAATGACTCCAGCTGGGTCACCGCACGCTCCGCATTTGTCCAAGTTCGCCAATCGCCCCAGTGTCTTTTTGGCGGTGGGAAACTTGGCCTCGAAAGCCGTTTGGTCTTGTCCTAAGACGACCAATGTTTGTTCAGATATTTCAATGCTGCTCGGGTCCCGGCCGAGTGTCCCGCAGTGCTCGACGATCACGTTCCATTTGTCTTCCAGTCGATGAGATGCGGCTGCCGGACAATTCCAACGGTCCGCGTGTTCCGCCACTACTCGCAAGCCCTTCTTCTCCGCCATGGCGCCGATAGTGATCGGTGGGTGAGGAGATTGAATTGGCTTTGGATTGCAGTGCGCGTCCGATATTTGGTAGTGCTCGCCAGTGAATGAAGGGGCCTCCTCTGTGAACATTTTCTTTAGAATGCGGATACCCTCGTCCATTTGGTCCGCTCGGGTACCGCCGGTGGGAAAAGGATAGCCGTAGGCACGGTACTCCTCATCCATCCAGCCTGCACCCAAGCCGATTTCCACGCGTCCACCGCTGATATTATCCAGAGTAGCAACCATTTTTGCGAGGAACGCCGGGTTCCGGTAGGAGTTGCAGAGCACGAGGCCTCCCACGCGGAGCGTTGTGGTGGATAGTGCAATAGAAGACATGAGAGTCCAACCTTCGAGGAAATCAATGCTTGGAAGGCCCCTGGCCCACATATGGTCGGTGAACCAAATTGAGTGAAAGCCAAGTTCCTCGCATGCTTGGGCCCGCTCCTTGAGCTGCGAGAAGGATAGCCCTAGTTGTGGCTGGAAAAGGCCAAATTGCACACTTTTATTCATGAAACGCTCCTCTCTCCTCGATACCCGAATCCCTCTCAGAGTTGTCGCACCAGCAGACGATTACTATCGTCTCGTGCGCGCCCCGTCTATTCCGCTACCCGAAGGTTCATTAGCGTTGACAAGACATCGGGGCATAGACAAGGTAATAAGAGACGATGTACTTACGCAAGCAAACCACCGTCGTCCTGTAGCTGGAGGAAGCCATGGATTTCGAGGTAACGCCGGAGCAAGCGATGATCCGTGACCTGTGTCGTGATTTCGCCAAACGTGAGATCGCGCCGTACGCGGATGAATGGTTTGAGGCGGAGCATTTTCCCACGGATGTTTTTAAAGAATTGGCACGACTCGATCTCATGGGTTTATTGATTCCCGAAGAATACGGAGGGTCTGACGCCGGGACGATGGGAATGGTCATGGCGATCGAAGAATTGGGAAAAATTGATCAGTCTGTTGCGACGACATTGCAGGCACATTTGACGATTGGCTCATTACCCTTCCTCCAATTCGGGACCGAAGAGCAAAAGAAGAAGTGGCTTACTCCGTTGGCGAAAGGGGAACATCTGGGCGCGTTCGGGCTGACTGAACCGCAGGCCGGGTCGGATGCGGCAAATATTCTTACGACCTCTCGTCTGGAGGGAGATCAGTGGGTAGTAAACGGAACCAAAAGCTTCATTTCAAACGCGGGCACTCCGATAAGCTATGGTTTGGTTGCCCTCACATCGAACGGTGTCAGTGACGCAGGAAAAAAAGAATACAGCGCCATCATTATTCCTAAAGGCACGCGGGGGTATACGCTTGGTAATCCGTACCGAAAAATAGGCTGGCATACTGTGGACACGAGAGAACAGGTGTTTGACGATGTGCGCGTGCCGCGCGAGAATTTGTTGGGGGACCAGGGGGCCGGGTTTCGTGCGTTTTTGAAGACTCTTGAATGCGGACGTATTTCTGTAGCCACATTAGGCCTGTCGCTCGCTGAGGGTTGTTTGGATCTTTCGCTCAAACACGCGTTGGACCGTAAGACTTTTGGTCAGCCTCTGGCATCGCACCAGGCGATTCAATTCAAGCTGGCCGACATGGCAACCCAAATAGAAATGGCGCGCCTGATGATTTACCGGGCAGCCACCTTAAGAGATGAGAGAAAACCATTTGCGAAAGAGGCCGCAATGGCAAAGTTGGCTTCATCTGAGATCGCCGTTCGGACAGCCGAGGAAGCCGTACAGATACACGGGGGGTACGGCTACATGCGAGCGTCGCCGGTGTCGCGATTCTACTTGGACTCATAGATCCTTACTATCGGTGAGGG
>CAZSWX010000166.1:0-5643 GCA_964610865.1 uncultured Enterobacteriaceae bacterium | reverse complement strand
CGTTTGCCGAACGCAGGAAAGGAAATCGCGAAAACGTATTACGTTCGCCTACACTCTCTTGCGGGATGTTAATGATAGTCCGAGGGATGCTCGTCGCCTGGTGTCACTACTTCATGGAGTGCAAGCGAAAGTTAATCTGATACCTTTTAATTCGTTTACGGGCACTCCTTTTAGAGCCTCTTCGCGCGAGGCTGTGCTACGTTTTCGACAGGTCTTATTGGACAAAGGAGTATATGCGGCAATTCGGGAAAGTCGGGGGGAAGATGTGCAAGCGGCTTGTGGGCAGCTTGCCGCTGCTTGATTGGTGTATTTTGGCCATAGGAGAATTATGAACACTGTAGGTATTATTGGAGGTAGCGGATTATACGAGATGGACGGGATCGAGTCCGGAGAGTGGATACACATAGACACACCGTATGGCGACGCTTCGGACGACTATTTTGTCGGGCAAATGGATGGTAACAGACTCGTGTTCTTGCCCCGGCACGGTCGTGGACACCGAATCTTGCCCTCAGAGCTGAACTTTAGAGCGAATATCTACGGAATGAAGAAACTTGGGGTCCGACAGCTGATAGCGGTGAGTGCGGTAGGGAGCCTAAGGGGAGAGATTGTGCCCGGTGACATCGTAATTCCAGATCAATTTATAGACAGGACCTACGGACGAACGGGTACCTTTTTTGGCGGGGGTATCGTAGCGCATGTAGCTTTTGCTGATCCAGTTTGCGGAAGAACTTCCCAGGCGCTAGCGCGAGCGGCGCGGGCTGAGGGTGCGACCGTGCACGACAGCGGTACTTATATTTGCATTGAAGGACCCCAATTTTCTACTCGGGCGGAATCTTTCCTCTACCGGGACTGGGGTGCTGACGTTATAGGTATGACGAATGTTCAGGAGGCGAAATTGGCTCGCGAGGCTGAGATGTGTTTTGCAACCTTGGCATTAGCCACTGACTACGACTGTTGGAATACCGAGGCTGGAGATGTGGTTATTGAGGACGTCCTTGCCATCCTAAATAAGAATGTAGAGATGGCGAAGAATGTAGTCCGTGCGACGTGCCATGACGTAGACCAAAATGACCCGTGCCAGTGTGAGAGCGCGCTATCCAACGGTATCATTACGGAATCGGCGCTGATTCCGGAACGCGTAAAAATCGAACTAGATCCGATAATTGGCAAGTATATTAACCGCTAGTTATGTAAGAGGGTAGAGATGAGTATTGTTGTTGTTGGATCCGTAGCACTAGATTCTATTCAAACGCCAACAGGTCAGGCATCAGACGTGCTGGGCGGCTCTGCAGCTTATTTTGCCGTGGCGGCAAGCTATTTTTCAAAGGTAAACATCGTAGCGGTAGTGGGTGAAGATTTCCCGAAGGAAGCCCGCGCAATGCTTACGTCGTCGGCAATCAACCTTGACGGGCTTGTGATGTCTCCCGGGAACACGTTCCGATGGTCAGGTCGGTATCACGAAAATATGAATATTCGTGATACTCTCGATTTACAGATGAACGTGGTGGCTAACTTTGAACCGAACCTCCCTGATCACTACAGGCGAGAACCCTTTGTATTTCTGGGGAATATTGATCCGGCACTGCAAGGCGAGGTGCTTAATCAGACAGCGGGAAACCCATTAATCGGGTGCGATACCATCGGTCACTGGATAGAAAATGACCGTGCCGCGTTGGGCGACGTATTGAAGCGTGTGGATATGCTGGTGGTAAATGACGAAGAGGCCGGAATGATCAGTAGCGAGTCTAATATTGTCAAGGCCGCGGACAGAATCTTAAGGATGGGGCCTAAGACCGTTGTTATAAAGCGAGGTGAATTTGGAGCCTCGCTGTTCTCTTCAGGTAGCACCTTTTCGATACCGGCGTATCCTTTAAGGGAAGTGGTCGACCCTACTGGCGCAGGGGACTCTTTTGCGGGAGGCTTATTTGGTTACCTATCGGAATCCGGTGATACTTCAGCGGCCGGTTTTCGGAAGGCGCTTGCTTATGGGAGTGTGGTCGCTTCATTTACAGTAGAAGATTTTAGCCTAGAACGGCTGAGAAAATTGTCACGAGAGGATATTGAAAGCCGATATCAGGAGTTTGTGGAATTGACCCATTTCTAGTTTGTGCAAGGGCGGCTCACTCTGCTTATGGACCTTTCTATCGTAGTACCGATTTACAATGAAATAGAAAATTTGCAGCCCCTGTGTCACCGATTGCATGAAGTGCTCGGCAAGACAGGATGGAGCTATGAATTGGTGTTGGTGGACGACGGGAGCACCGATGGAAGCGGTGACGTGCTACGTCGTTTGCACGGAGAAAGTAGCCAGGTAAAGGTGTTAAGCTTTCGTCGAAACTTCGGCCAGACCGCGGCACTCGCCGCCGGATTTGAGTATGCCGGCGGTAACGTTATCGTATCGATGGATGCTGATTTGCAAAATGATCCTTCCGATATTCCCAAACTTGTTGCCAAACTCGAGGAAGGTTACGACCTCGTTAATGGGTGGCGGATGGACAGACAGGACCCCTACCTTCATAGGTTGTTGCCTTCGCGGATAGCAAACAAGTTGATATCTTTGACCACAAGAGTGAAACTCCATGATTACGGGTGCACACTGAAGGCGTTTAGGCCCGACGTAGCTAAAGGCCTCAAGCTATATGGAGAGATGCACCGGTTCATTCCCGCCCTGGCTGGCGATATGGGTGCTCGGATCACGGAAATCCCGGTCACGCATCACGCGCGGACTTCGGGTGCGTCCAAATATGGGCTGGGGAGGACATGGTGGGTAGTACTTGACCTATTGACTGTGAAGTTCTTGTCCAGTTATGCCACGAGGCCCAGTCATTTTTTTGGTCTCATAGGACTGATTTCGTTCCTTCTTGGTGGTGGTATAACGGTAGTATTGGGTCTCCAACGAATTTTGTTTAATGTGCAGCTTGCCGACAGGCCTATTTTGCTGTTTGCTATACTGCTTTTTGTAACGGGCATACAGCTGATGACGACGGGTCTTATAGCGGAACTGCTGTCGCGTACGTACCACGAAAGCCAGAAGAAGCCCATTTACCAATTAAAAGACGTGTTAGATTAGCTCGAAGGAAAGCGTCCTACGAAGCGACTAATTTTATGGAATAAACGGACCGACAATCTAATAGGGGTATGAAGGGAGGATTCTCATCTCACGCATATTGATTACCGGAGGGGCTGGCTTTATAGGGTCGCATCTATGTGAGCGTTTCCTTTCCAGAGGTGATGAAGTGGTTTGTCTAGATAACCTGATAACTGGGTCGATGGATAATGTCGCGCATCTCTTTTCGAATCCAGCTTTCTCCTTCTATCCGCAGGACGTGACCAATTACATCTATGTTAGCGGTGACGTAGATGCAATTCTGCACTTCGCGTCCCCGGCAAGCCCCATTGACTACCTAGAGCTTCCGATTCAGACCTTAAAGGTGGGGTCTTTGGGTACCCACAAGGGGCTTGGTCTGGCGAGACTCAAAGGTGCGAGATTTCTTCTTGCATCTACTTCTGAGGTGTATGGCGATCCGCTTGTGCATCCACAGAACGAAGATTATTGGGGGAATGTTAACCCAATCGGTCCTCGAGGCGTCTACGACGAAGCGAAACGTTTTGCGGAGGCCTTGACCATGGCTTATCAAAGAAGCCATGGCGTCAGAACAAGAATTGTGAGAATTTTTAACACATATGGGCCTAGAATGCGGTTGAATGATGGACGGGTGGTGCCAAATTTTATCACTCAGGCTTTAAAAAATGAAGCCATCACCGTCTATGGTGATGGCTCGCAGACGAGGAGTTTTTGCTTTGTTGACGACATTGTTGAAGGTATAGTTCGACTCTTGGAGTCTAAAAGGAATGAACCTCTGAACATCGGCAACCCACACGAATTATCCGTTCTAGAATTTGCCAAAATAATTATTCGTCTCACGAGAAGTTCGAGTGAAATCGTCTTTCGGCCGTTACCGGTCGATGATCCTAAGGTTAGGAAGCCCGATATCGAGATGGCCCGTCAACTACTGGACTGGGAGCCTCGAATAAATTTGGAACAAGGCATGAAAAAGACGATTGCATATTTCAAAGAAAAAGTAGGTTCTTCGTAGTGGTTGGTGGGTGGTTGGCCGAATGATCGGGGCATCGCATTTCTAGAGTGTAAGATGAAAATACTCATTACCGGTGGGGCAGGGTTTATTGGGTCCCATGTGGCAGATGCCTACATTGCGGCTGGACACCAACTTTGGATTCTAGATGACCTGTCTACCGGGAAGCGAGAAAACATCCCCCCGACGGCGCAGTTTATCCAGGCGGACCTTGCGGAAGCCTCGACTTCAGACGTGTTGGGTCTCTTGCTTACTGAAGAAAAAATCGATGCAGTGAATCATCATGCAGCACAAATGGACGTGCGTCGGTCGGTTGCCGATCCTTTGTTCGACGCCCGGGTCAACGTGGTTGGACTGATAAGGGTTCTGGAGGCGTGCAGGAAGGCCGCGTGCAAACGCTTTATCTTCTCTTCTTCAGGAGGCACCGTCTACGGAGAGCAGAAGGCGTTTCCAGCGAGCGAGGAGCATCCCACTGCTCCCATCAGCCCGTATGGCGTGAGTAAGCTAGCCGGAGAGGGGTACCTGCAATTTTATCGTTTTCAATATGGGTTGGAAACGGTAATTCTGCGTTACGCGAACGTCTACGGTCCTCGACAAGACCCACACGGAGAAGCCGGGGTGGTCTCGATTTTTTCAAAATTGTTTTTGGCAGGCGAGCCTATTACGATTAACGGTGATGGGGAGCAGACTAGAGACTATGTGTTTGTTGAAGATGTGGCCCGCGCTAATCTGAATGCTCTCGCGTGTGACGCCGCAGGCCCAATCAATATTGGTACCGGTAGTGAGACAAGTGTCAACGTCCTTGCCGGCTTAGTGCGTGACATTACGGGCTCGGTGGCGCCGGTTCGTTACGCGGAGCAAAAGCCGGGCGAGCAAAAAAGAAGCGTTTTGGCGTGTGAAAGGGCAGAATCAGTTCTCAATTGGAGGTCGGAATTTACCATTACAGAGGGCTTGGCGAAGACAGTGTCCTCGTTGCGGGGATAACGATGAATATTGAGAACATCCGAAATTTTAGCATAGTAGCCCATATTGATCACGGTAAATCGACCCTGGCCGACAAGTTGATTTCAGAGACTGGCTCTATTAGCGAGCGAGAAAGTGGTGCGCAGTTTCTCGATACTATGGATCTTGAGCAAGAGCGTGGGATTACAATCAAGGCTAGGACGGTTCGCTTGAAATACAGCGCGGAAGACGGAACGGATTACTGCCTAAATCTAATAGATACGCCCGGCCACGTGGATTTTGCCTACGAAGTTTCGCGAAGCCTGTCTGCTTGCGAGGGTGCTATCTTGGTCGTTGACGCGACTCAGGGAGTAGAGGCACAGACGCTCGCTAATACGTACCTAGCGCTTGATCATGAACTCGAAATATTGCCCGTCATTAATAAAATAGATCTTCCGAGTGCCGATCCTGAGCGCGTACGTAATGAACTCGAAGAGGTGATCGGTCTAGATGGCAATGATGCCGTGTTAACGAGTGCAAAGGAGGGACGAGGTATAGGGAGGTGTTGGAGGGTGTTTTACGATTAATGCCAGCACCACAAGGA
>CAZSWX010000165.1:0-5644 GCA_964610865.1 uncultured Enterobacteriaceae bacterium | reverse complement strand
ACGCCAATTCCAATTATCAAAGGGGCCGCAACCATATTTGCGAGGTTGAACTTCACATTCCACACCCACATCAATGCCGCTGTCCATAGCATGCCCACTATTAGCGGTAACATTGCGAGCAGAGCATCCTGTACGCGGCCCAAGGCCAGGATAGTCACGAAGAAAATCGCAATGGCCGCATAGAATGCCGCCTCTACATAGCCATCCTTCATGGCGCGGATCGATTCATATCCTATAATCGGGGAGCCGGTCACATCCTCATCAACAGACCTCAGTTCATCCACAAATTCTTCCAACGGTCCGCGTTCCCATATATTCTCCTGTGGGTAGATTTGAATGAGGTAGCGTTTTCCGTCCCGGCTGATGAACCTGTCCCTTAATTGCGTTGGTATATCCGAATTAACTATCTCGCCTTTCGGAATCGAGTTCTCCGCTACAAGTGTCCACTTCCTTTGAAAATCGGAAAACAACAATTCCTGCAGAGACGTCAACCTTTCTATAGCCGTAGGCCCAGGAAGTTCCCGAAGAGACCTGAACACGTCCAGTAGTCTCTGGCGTAGTACTCCAAGGCCGGGTGTGGATCCGTCCGCCTCGTCCTGGATCTTTAGACGAAATTTGTCCAGAATCTCATCAATTAGCGGCACATTTAAGGAGCGGAGGTCATCATTAAAATCAGGCATTTCAGTCACAATAGGGGAGAGACTCCCGAGGAGTTCGAGACGCTGGTCTTGGAGCTCAGGAACAAGCGATGCAAAACTTTCTGTAGTCGCAACGCTGGGAAGTCGAGCAAAAGCTCTGGCCTTTTCACGTGCCGCGTGCAAAGTGTCCGCCGTTGCGAGCGCATGCCAGGAAGAACGTTCGGAGTTTTCTATAATTCGCTTTTCCCACTCAACGGATTCAGTCCCATGGGCTTGGAGATTGAGGAGATTGTAATCAAATGAGACAAACTTGAGCCCAAAAGCTCCGGCCACAGTCGCGATTCCTACCATCGTAAAAAGGAGACCGCGCCGCCGGTCGACAATTTCACCAAAGACTCTGAACGCACCATCAAACCCGACCCGTCGCGTTGGGGAGGCACGCCAGGGCCATACCGCATCTGCACCCACGATCAACGCCGGGAGAAATGTCAGAACAGATACCAGGCACAGTAAGATGCCCCCGCTCGAAATTATGCCCAGTTCCTGTACCCCGCGAAAATCTGCCAACATCACTGCCAGAAATGCCAGTGAAGTCGTCACCGCCCCGGCAATGATGCTCGGTACCGTCTGATCGAACACAATGGCAATAGCCGCCTGCATCTCCCTACCAGCGCACCTCTCTTCTTCGTAACGTGTCATAAAATGAACGCCAAAGTCATCCGCAAGCCCAAGCAACATAGGTGCTACAAATACCGTTATGATTGTAAGATGGCCGACTGCCAACACCACGAATCCCATCGTCCAGCTTAGACCCACAAGCAAAGACACCACGATGAATATTGGATGGCGCACTCGCCTAAAGAACAAGATATACAAAAAAACGATGCCGGATAGAGACACAACCGTAGCGACGGCCGTATCGTGCTGAGCGCTAAGCATTTCATCATTTCCCAGCGCCTTGGTGCCAGTGACCCCAGCTTCAAGCCCGGGGAATTTTTCCTTCGTTTGGCCGATCACACTCCGGATCGCCCCCATAGACGCTTGAAGGTCATTAAATCCAGCGCCTACGTCCTCCGCCAGGGTGATCATTAGGAACATGTACTTTCCGTCGTCCGATACTAAGTACCCGTCCTCATCATTTGTTTTAAAACCCGCGAAATACTCAGTCCATGGCGAGTTATAACGATACTCCTCCCCACCCAATGCCCTGGACATCTCCAAAAATAATTGGCTCAAAAATGAGACGTGGAAATCGGTAAACCTTATTGTCGCCTCTGAAGTATCTGTTCCAAGCCCAAACAAATCATCCACCAAGTAGGCCACCGCCGCCTCGCTAGTTTGCCTATCAATTGCTTCAAGGAGTGTGTTTAAGCCCGGCCTCCGAAGGAGTGTTTCGATCAAATCCTGATTGTTTTTGATGTTTTCACGCAACTCCGCCAGCTGAGAGGTATCCAAATACAACAATTTCTTCCCGTCGAGCGAAGCGAGGTCTACCCGATAGAAGGTTTCCGTAAAATGCTCGGGGCGCCGTTCTAACTGGCGGGCTAGTTGCAAAACAAAGGCTTTCCCCTGCGACAAATCAACTGGCTCGATGACTACTACGACATGATCTATACCCACAAACTGCGACGAGTATTCCTCGTCAAGTTGCAGATAGCGTTTGTCGGCTGAAACCAAATCGTTTCGGCCCGTCACAAGTACAAGATTCTCTGCAACGTAGAACGTGGCCACAACTGAGATAAGCAAACAAAGACCCAGCGCGATTAAAGGATAATGGACAACACAGGAAGCCCAACTATGTAGTATCCTCTTCTGGCACTTATCAAATACCCGCATCAAATAGGATATATTGCGAAGCACATCAGGCCTCTCTGCCGAAGAAGGGGGGCAATATATGTAACGCGCGATTGGGTCCGCCCCATAGCGTTCGGGATCCTAACATCAGGGACTGATAGTATTAGTCATACCTTGAAGCGTTTGGGCCGGAATACCCGCAAAAGTTCTCCATCTACGGTAGCCCGGCCGTATCTATTTTTTTCTGCATTCGATTGACTAATTCTTCATATGAATGTTTCCCCATGATCGACTGAACCTGTTTTCGCAAATTGCTCGCTACGCTAACACCATCCAATCGCACATCCCAAATTTTCCAAACGCCAGCCGTACGATTCAGACGGAACCCAATATGCATCCGCCCTTCGTCGGGCTTAATGATAGTCACATCGACCAGGGCCTCATTGCCTTTCACGTGCGCGGGACCGTATTCAAATTGCGTGTCTTTTAGGAATTTCGCTGCTTGAGTATATGCGAGCTCTCGTAGCAATCGTCGAAGCAGATTAACGAAGTCGTCCTTTTGGCTCTCGTTGAGTTGAGTCCAATTCGGTCCCATGAGCCATTCCGCAAGCCGTCCCAGGGCCAGGTTGTTTTCTATCTGTTCATCAGTGCATCCCGACTCGTTCTTTGAGGGCTCGGTCATGCGGCCACATTCCATCATTGTGGAAATGAGGCTCTGGATCGAATCCGCAGGTCCGTCGGCCAAGCACGTGCCACCTCCCGTAAAGACGACAGCCAGCAACGCTACTGCAGCAACGAATATCGTCGGGATCCAATTTGAAACGAGGCGCCCACCGCACCTTCTACTTTGGCAGAACAGCGTTGTGTTGCGCATTCTCTAACGAATTCCTGGCTGAAGTTGGCACATTGTGTTGCCGCGGGGCACACCCGAATTCCGAGTCTTAGCGTGCGGTCCTTACCTGGCTACTTCCTGCTCACGACTTTGCAGATAGAAATCCTGTACAGCACTATACAAATCCAGTGAAAAACGGTCGACGCTCTCAAACAGCTCAAGATTAAGTGACCGTAAGTTGACAGCGCCCGTACCCGTGGTTCCCGTACCAATCGCGGTTATCTCCGTCGCGGACAAAAAGTACTGCGTCGGGTCCATAGCGCCATCCGCCACTCTCCCGACTACATCCCGCACCGTAGAAGGCCCTAAAAAAGGTAGTACTACATATGGGCCCGGTCCCACCCCATAGGTTCCCAATGTCTGACCAAAATCCTCTTCGCTCTTCTCGAGAGCAAACTTTTGCTTGGCTACATCAAAGAATCCGAGCCCGCCTATCGTAGTATTTATGAAAAAGCGGCCGGCTTCCCGCGCCGCACCGTTCAATTTGAATTGGAACAGGTTGTTCGCAAAGCGAGGAACCACTCCAAGATTGTGAAAGAACCGCCCCACGCCCTGGCGAGCGCCCTCAGGCACAGCCTTGGCGTATGTCCTAGCTACCGGTCGTAATAGGTGTTCGTCCATCCATATATTGAACGAGAACATTTTCTCGTTGAATGGCTCGAACGCGGACGGGTTGTAGGCCGGTACTGCCGCATCAAGCGTGTCAAAAGGGTCATTCAGAGGTTTTTCTGTCGTGGCCGCTTGCGAATGCGCCAAAGGCACTGCCCAAATCATGCATCCCACGTTGTACAGCGCGAAACACAAGAGACCAATAATGAGACTATACTTGTTCATTTTTTTGTAAGCGACCGACCCGCAGCTAAGAAGTTTTGACCGGCAGTGTAACTGTTGCTGTTCCGATAGCCCAACGTTCACCATCATCATTCTCCATCCATATGTCGCATTCGGCCGTATGATCCGCTTCGTTCTTTTGAGTAACAAAACCAAGTAAGTGAATATTGCAGTCAGGCAGCACCGGGCTGCGGAAAGTGGTACCAATTCGTTTTATCAACGCCGCATGATTCCACTCACTGATCAGCCGCGCCAACAATCCCATACTTAGAACACCTGGGGCAATGAGACCGGGCAAGCCTTCTTTTTTTGCTCCCTCATCATCCGTAAAACGCGGAAAGTCCATGTTGGCCGCTTTCGCGTAACGCCGGACAAAATCCTTAGTCAAATTCATATCTATAGGGGGTAATTCGTCCCCTTCTTCAATTTCCTCAAAATAGACAGTTTTCATCGTTGCATGATCCTATGATCCACGATAGCGACCTCGACTCCGTCCTGATTTGTAATTATGTTTCGAAGAACAATAAAATACATTGACCCGCTCCGGCCTGTCTTCTCGTAAACATCATGTATTTTACTTACCATTTTGAGGGTATCGCCGGGACGAACTGGTGAGAAAATCTCCACGTCGCGTCCGCCATCAAAGCCCACCTTGCCGAGACGTGGCATATGCTCGGGCGTCATCTTATTGGGCCTCAGTCGCGTCACATAGGTAGGGGGGGCAACCACGCCACCGTATGGACCATCTGCCGCGACGTCTTCGTTGGTGAACAAAGGATTCGTTTCTCCTAGCGCCTGACAGAACTTCGAAATATCCTCCTTGGTTACCGGAGCGAAGTCCGTCTCGTCAAACACTTTGCCTAGTATAGATCTATCGAAGTCAAGCGCCATCAAGAGAATCCTTTAACTTTTTCCATATTCTAGGCCGAAGCCATAGAAGTACGCCTGACGCGGAAATCGACGGGGTGGTAACCTCCGCCTGACAGGGCGGCAACAAGATCTTCTATGGTTTCTATCTCCGCATTAAACTGGGTCGCACAGATACCGACAAAACTGACCAGATGTGCATCGCTTCCACCAAAACCGTGATAACCATGGCTTTCCATCAAATTCGTGACACGCTCATTTTCGCCTTTCTTACTCCCACCATTCAACGCCTCCACCCCAACGACCCCCTCGAGCGGTGGTCTTGTTTCATAATGCTCGATCAACCCAATAGTCGGGCGGCCTGGGTGACACGGCATAGCCACACCTCCTCGCACCGCCACCTCATTGATTAGCTCTTGCGCTGGAATCCTGACGTTCGAGAAATCAAAACGCTTGAGAATTTCTTCGTTCACTCCATAGACGAGCACGTGACCATATTCTGTTTCAACTTCAGAGGCCTTCAAGATCAGTAGTCCGTATTTATCCTCTAAATCTCGATAGTCACTTTGCACATCAAACTGTCGGTGCTCCGTTAAAACGATGCCGTCAACCGGTCGTTCGT
>CAZSWX010000164.1:0-5651 GCA_964610865.1 uncultured Enterobacteriaceae bacterium | reverse complement strand
GAGGTGCCTATTAAATTCGTCCTAGAATCGATGTAGGAGACAAATTGAGAACAGCGTATTTTGATGCATTCTCGGGCATAAGTGGTGACATGATTGTTGGGGCACTGCTCGACCTGGGCGTGCCGCTCAAGCTATTACAGGAGGAGTTCGCCAAACTGCCTCTTCGCAATTATCGGATTGAGCAGGAGAGATGCGAGCGATCTGGTATTTGGGGAGTGAAATTCCATGTTCATTTAACCGAAACTGAGGGCGATAGAAACTTTGATTCCATTTCCAGGATGTTACAAACCAGTAACCTAAATGAAAATGTCCGAGAGACGGCTTTGAGGGTATTTAAGAAACTCGCCGAGGCGGAAGCCCGCGTGCATCGACAAAAGGTCGCGGATGTCCACTTTCATGAGGTCGGTGCGGTTGATTCAATCCTGGACATAGTCGGGGTTGCTGTAGGCGTGGATTATTTGCAGTTGGACGAATTTTACACGAGCACTCTCCCTATGGGGAAAGGATTAGTGTCGGCTCGTCATGGACCATTACCGATACCAGGGCCTGCCACGATCGAACTGTTGAAGGGTTTTCCTGTGGATTTAGAAAGTGGGACCAGTGAGTTGGTCACTCCCACGGGCGCTGCTGTGGTATCCGCATTGGCTAAGCCTGGAGCACCTTCGCTTTCTATCTCGGAAGTGGGTTATGGAGCCGGGTCTCGTGAGTTGGCAGATAGACCTAACATGTTGCGTATTTGCGTCGGTAGCCCGCCTTTTAAGGGAAAATCAGAACACCTTGTCATGTTGAACACGAACATAGATGATTTTAATCCGGAATGGTACGACTACGTTATGGAGGCACTATTTGTTGCCGGCGCTAGGGATGTTTTTCTCTCGTCTGTGCAGATGAAGAAGAACAGGCCCGGGATTCAGTTATCGGTGTTGTGCGAACCCGGTGATCAAGGTGTACTTTCTGAGATAATTTTCAATGAGACTTCCACGTTAGGACTTCGAGCCTACTCGGTGGATCGTCTTATGCTCGAACGGGAAGTTGTCGAAGTGAGGACCCCCTATGGGCTGGTAAAAGTGAAGGTGGCGTATCAGCCGGACGGTCGGAAACGCTATGCGCCCGAATACGACGATTGCAAGCGCTGTGCCCGAGAGAGTCATGTGCCTGTAAAGATAGTATATGATGCGGCTGTTGCGTGCGTAAGAACCGGAAGAATGTAAGTCAGTGCAGGACTTGACCTATCATTCAGTAAGGTCTGCGAGTATTTCTGCGGCGTGGGTTCGAGGGTTCACATTTTCATAAGAATTGATGACTTTCCCGCCCTTGTCGATCAAATAAGTGACTCGCTTTGCATGTTGTGTACGAGAGTTGTCACAGGCGCCATAGGCTAAGCCAAGAGCGCGATCTGTATCGCACAAGAGGACGTAAGGAAATTCAAATTTAGTTGCGAAGGCTGCATTATCTTCGATACTGTCGAAGCTGACCCCCAAGACTGTAACATCTCGGGCTTCAAATTCGGCTATCTGGTCACGGAACCCGCGACCTTCGATGGTTCAACCAGGAGTATCGGCTTTTGGATAGAACCAGAGTACGACATTTTTTCCCTTTAGCTCGGAAAGAGCAAGCTTTTGTCCTCGATGTGTATAAACGGTGAAATCCGGGGCCGGGTTACCGACAGGTATCATTGTCTAATCTCCTTGGTTGGCCTGCTACGAATATTCGGCACGTCCGCCGTTATGATGATTTCAAAGCGTTTTCTCTATTGTATTCAACGACGACTTTCTTTTTGAGGTAGGTTACGAATTCCTGATTCGCGGTGTTTCTCTTCCTCTGCAACAATGCTTGCCGTAATTCATCTCTGCGCTCTTCCAACTCCTCCGCGTCAGCAGGCAGCAATTCTTTGAGTGCGACCACGAAAGCATTTCCACCCCAGCTATAACTTTGAGGAGCGATGGGTTCACCAGCATGTAGTTTAAATGCGGCGTTTTTAAGTTCTGGAATACTGCCGATTTTTGGTATGTAGGCCCCCCGACGCGTAAATAATCCGGTTTCTTCTAATTGAAGCCCCTCGGCTTTAGCAAGGTCTTCAAGGTTCTTAGTCTCAGACACTTTAGCGAATAATTTTTCCGCCTTGTCCGTTGCTAGTATTTCCGCCTGTTGGCTTCTGTAGCGTGCTTCGATGTTCTCTTTTACTTCTTCGAACTCAGGTACCTGTGATGGGACTCGTTCGGTAAGTGAGACGAGATACCAGCTGTCGCCGGCCTTAATAGGTTGACTGATTTGACCCGGAGATTGTCCAAGCGCAGTATTGATTAATAATTCTGGTTGGGTGACGCCGGGTATTGTTTCGTTCTTGGCTACCAGAGGGCTTTCACCAGGTATGCGGCCAGGCGAACCGGCCAATTCTGAAATAGTGGTACCCTCGCCGATCAATTTACGGTCCCTTCTCACGGCTTGCTCCGCAGTTTTCTTTGCTGCACTACCCAAAAGCTCGGCGGTAATGACTTCGGTTACCTCTTCCAGAGGTTTTTCTCTCTCAGGCTTTATGCTTTCAACTTTGATCAGATGAAGGCCAAAAGATGACTCGACAATATCACTGATTTCGCCCGCTTTCATGTTGAACGCTGCCTGTTCAAATGGTTGAACCATATCTCCCTCTCCAAAGAATCCGAGGTCTCCACCGTCAGGTGCTGTCCCTGGATCTTCCGAATGGTTTTCTGCGAGGGTAGCGAAATCCTCCCCTTCTCGTATTTGTCTCAGTAGGCCTTCTGCAGTCTCTCGTTTTGTGCGTTTTAACTCTTCCGAGTCCGACTCGTCTATTGTCAATAGAATGTGTCGGGCCCGAACCTGTTTGGCCTCAGCAAACCGGCCCAAGTTATTTTTATAAAAAGTTTCGACTTCTTTACTCGTTATTGCTAAGTCTTCGTGGAAATCTTGAGCGTTGTATGCAACGTAACGAAGTCTCACGCGTTCAGGAGTGCGAAATGTTTCCCTATTATCTCCGTAAAACGTTTTCAATGCATCGGGATTAACTTCTACCATATCTACCAGATCGGAAGATACGATCTTGATGAAGGAAAGGTTGGCTTGTGTTTGTTCGTACTCGTAGAGTGCCGTAACTTCGTCGTCGGTTGCCCGGACGGATCCTTCTATAAAGCCGCGAAACCGCTCCACTACAATTCGGTTCCTCTGCTCTTCTTCAAATTGTCGTGGGGTCAGGCGAAGGTATCTCAATACTCGTCTATATGAGTCATTGCTAAAAGATCCGTAACTCTGGAAGGCCGGGAATGCTGCAATCTCTTTTCGGACGTCAGTGTCGCTTGCTCGAAATCCTATCCGCTCGGCCTCTCTAAGGAGAAGTTTCGCATCGACTAAACGGTCCAGAGTTTCTTGGCGAAGGTTAAGCGACTGCATCAATTCGGGACTGAATCGCTCTTTATAAATTTCCCGGTAGTTCGATTCAACATTACGGTAGGCACGCTCGAATTCCTGCGACGTTATAGTTTCGCCGTCGATTGTGGCCAAGATTTGGACCTGAGGATCGTCACCGAAACTTCCAACGCCAACAAAGACAAACACCAACGCAATAACGAGAAAGAGGCCTTTAATCCAAGTGGATTTGGCCCGGCTACGCATAAAATCTAGCATGCAATAGGACCTCCTAATAAATTAATGCAATAAGTGATACATGGGAAAAAAGCAACACCATTACAAGGACTTGCCGAAATGCGTGAATTTTGATAAGGGTACTTCCTCCTAGATCATCTCCCTTGACAGAGGAAAGTAATACATGGTTCTAGATTCGTTGTGGGGACTATTTTCGGTTGACCTTGCGATCGACTTAGGTACCGCGAATACACTCATTTACGTAAAAGGGCAGGGTATAGTTTGTAACGAATCTTCTGTCGTGGCAGTTCAAAAGGATGTGCGGGGCTCACGGCGTGTTCTTGCTGTAGGCATCGAGGCAAAACGGATGCTCGGACGGACTCCTGGGAATATAGTCGCTATCCGACCACTTAAGGATGGAGTTATTGCCGATTTCGAAACGACCGAGGCCATGCTTAGGTATTTTATTCGCAAGGTGAACAGCCGTCACACTCTGGTCCGACCGCGAATTGTCATATGCGTACCCAACGGTATTACTGAGGTCGAAAAAAGGGCCGTGCGAGAATCGGCCGAGTCTGCAGGCGCACGTGAAGTTTATCTTATGGAAGAACCTATGGCCGCAGCTATAGGAGCCGGGCTGCCAGTCACGGAACCCATAGGAAATATGATTGTCGATGTGGGCGGTGGAACAACTGAAGTGGCCGTTATTTCGTTGGCGGGGGTTGTATTTTCCAGGTCAGTACGGGTCGGTGGAGATAAGATGGACGAGGCAATAAGCCAATATATCAAACGTAAATACAATTTGTTGATAGGCGAACGCACTGCCGAGTTGATTAAAATCACTATTGGTTCCGCTTATCCGCTGGAGGAATCGCAGAGCATGGAGATCAAGGGCAGAGACCTCGTCGGGGGAGTTCCTAAAACCGTTGAGCTGTCTGACGACGAGATCCGAGATTCTTTGTTGGAGCCGATAAATCAGATTGTAGATGCAGTGAGGGTTGCTCTTGAGCGAACGCCGCCAGAGCTTGACTCCGATATCGTCGATCGTGGGATTGTTTTAGCGGGCGGGGGAGCCCTGCTTCGAAATCTGGACGTGTTGCTCAGTGGGGAAACAGGGCTGCCCGTTGTTCAAGCTGACGACCCTCTAACGGCAGTTGTCATGGGGGCCGGAAAGGCCTTGGATGAAATTTCACTTCTTCGAGAGGTCGCCATACAGTAATAGCCTGAGTGGCGAGTTTGTTCGCGGCGTTGAGTGCGTGTAATGCTCGAGGTTATATCTCGCTACCGTTTAGCTTTTTCGTGCGCATTTTTTTTGCTGATTTCGTTGTTGCTCGCAACAGTTAATATTCGATCGCCTTACCGGATTGATCCGATGGGTGTGGTTTTTCTCGGTATAATGCAGCCGTTTCAAGTAGGTGTGACGACCCTTTCCAAAGGTACGGAGAGAGTCTGGAGACAATACAAAGAATTACTCTCAGTGCATCAAGCCAACGAAACACTCAAGGCGAAGATGCTAGCACTCGAGCAAATGCAGGACAAATTGACCGAGCTCCAGCTTGCGAACCAGCGTCTGGAACTTCTTTTGGGTTTGCGGGCACAGAGCCCGTTACGCCAAGTAGCGGCGCGGGTGATAGGACGAAATCCTAGTGCATGGTCACACACGGCTGTGATTGATAAGGGAAGTAAAGATGGAATTACAAAAGGGATGGCCGTACTAACGCCGGCCGGAGTGGTAGGCCAAGTGGTTTCGGTAGGCGCTAATGCATCACATCTTCTGCTTATTTCGGCGGCTAATAGTGGCGTGGACGCATTTGTGCAGCGGACTCGGGTGCCGGGCATTCTGTCGGGTTCGGTATCGGGAAAATGTCGTTTGAAGTACGTGCAACGGGGTAGTGACGTGTCAATAGGAGATGCCGTGATTACTTCAGGGTTAGATGGCGTGTTTCCGAAAGGTCAGCAGTTAGGTCGTGTGATTCGCACGCGTGCCAGGGAAGATGGTATGTTCCAGGACGTAGAGGTAATGCTTAGTGCTGAACTGGCTAAAATCGAAGAAG
>CAZSWX010000163.1:1986-5657 GCA_964610865.1 uncultured Enterobacteriaceae bacterium | reverse complement strand
ACGGTAAGCAGCAACGTAGGCCAGGAACCACTGGTGTATCCACACGAAACGAAGCAGCTCATGCCTTGCATGGAGAAACGTGTGGCTGAATTCTGGGCGACGGAGCCAATAATTGGGAAGAGCGAACGCTGGATGATACCCTCCGAAGAATGCTACGGACCAGTAAAGACCAACCTAATCCAAGAAGTCCCCAAGGAAAATGTACCCTTAGAAACACGGGAAGTTGGGAAAAAATTACAAGGACGCGGACCCGACGGTCAAGTGGTATATGCCGAGGTCAAGCAGGTGAACGATAAAACTATAGTAATCGACCTGAACCATCCGCTCGCCGGGAAAGCCTTGGTTCTGGAGATGAAGGTGCTAGCGACAGAGTAGATCCACACTACCGTTCGTATCTCAATGTAAAACCCGCCATCCTGCTAAAACACCATCCGGCCCAGGCCCGTAGGCAGAGGGAACGGACATGACCAACGCGTCCATAGACAGCCGGACCCCGTTCAACTTCGCCCACGCATTGACCTGCCTGAGGATAGGACTGACACCGCTTTTCGTCTTGATCGTGGAATGGTGTCGACTAGACCCGACCTGGCCATGCTTTCTCGCAGTAGGAACCCTCTATTTTGTCATTTGCGGGACCGACTATTACGATGGCGAGATCGCCCGGCACCTAGGCGTCGATTCAGAGGCGGGAAAGCTTTTTGACAACGTGGCCGATATTACATTTCTCCTCGTTAGTCTTACTTACTGTACATCCATTGATCTTGTGCCGTGGTGGATTCCCGTTACCGTGGGTTGTGCGTTTGCCCAGTACAGTCTCGATTCTTGGTGGTTATCAAGGCACAGAAAGAAAGTGACCCTGGTCCGCAACCCTACCGGGCATTGGGCAGGAGTCATTAATTACGTAGGTGTAGGTGTGATAACGCTACCTGTATCGATGCCGATACAGCTTTTTCCCTCGTTCTTCCTCCGAATGGCGTTTCTAGCTTGGTTCTCGTATCTTGTATTGGCAATCGCAAATCGTATGCTTTTTTTTCGGAGATATCAGCTCGCCGGTACCAACGGAAATCCTAAGCCGAAGAAAGACTAGGACGGGTGTTTAACCATTAGCAAGGACCGTTCCCCATAAAATAATCATGACACCTGCGACCCGCGTTCTCGACAATTGGAACATTTCGTACAGACTTCACAGTTATCAACACGAGCGGAACGAGCCCTCCTACGGAATGGAGGCCGCTCAAAAACTGGGCATACCCCCTAATCAAGTTCTAAAGACGCTAATCGTACGCGACGAGAGGAAGGTAATTATGGTGGCAATACTTCCGGTATCCGCACGCCTCGATCTCAAGGCCGTTGCCGCTGCTGCCAGGGCCAAAAAGATCTCTATGGCCTCACCCAGTGTGGCTCAGCGGAGCACCGGGTACGTCTTTGGAGGAATCAGCCCCTTCGGACAACGAAGACACTACCGAACATTTCTTGAGCGGTCCGCAATGCACCAGGCACAAGTTTTTGTGAGTGCCGGAAGAAGAGGTGTAGAAATCTCCCTACGAACCATCGATCTTATCAAGCTTGTAGAAGCAGAGGTTGCATCGATCGCTGTTGATATAGTTTAATAACCTCATAGAACAATCGCTCAGAACAAAAACTTCAGAGAGAAAGGGATCAGCCACAACTGACCTATACTCCGCAAGGTTAAAAGAAGACAGGAACCCTACTACTCTGGATTGAGCAAGGAATTCCGCGCATGCCCAATCGTCATTATCGCTACATGCCCAAAGTAATCGATGTGATCCGTAATCGGCCGTTCACGTTCGAGTTTCCGGACGACCTGGACCCCAACTGGGCAACGCCACACCGAGTCCGCTCCCATCTCTTCAACGGCATTTCTCTCACTATGCCATATCTGGAGCCTTGGATGATCGATACGATGAGGGAAGCTGATGAGCACATCACGGACCCGCGACTGAAAGCGGATATGCGAGCGTTCAACGGTCAAGAGGCGAATCATGCTAAATGCCATAGGAGACTGAATAAGTTATTGAAGCAGAATGGCCACCCAGAGTTCGTCGAAGTGGAGAAGAAACTATCGAAATCGTTCGAGAACTTGCGCCGGCGGAGCCTACGCACGCGCTTGGCGTACAGTGCCGGCTTCGAATGCATGACGAACGGATTTACACGGTGGCTTATTCACAAACGCCACTACCTCTTTAACGGTGCCAATCCGGTCATGACGTCGTTTTGGTTAATGCATATGATAGAGGAAACGGAGCACAAAACCGTCGCGTTTGATGCCTACATGGCGTATTCCGGAGCGTATTTTCCGAGAGCATTTGGCGTTTTTCACGGATCCTTTCACATTCTAGGTTATAGCGTTTTCGGAATGTTAGCCGCGTTGAAAAAGGAGGGGTTTCTACATACACGAAGGGGCCTCTACGAGGTCGTGCAAGAGATGGCATCTCTCATTTGGAATGTGGGCCCATTCCTGCTCCGGGCCCTTCTGCCATGGCATAACCCCAGGATAGAAACCGATCCAGAATGGATGGGCGAATGGGTCGCCGGCTACGCACATTTACCTGAAGGTGCACCCATCCCCTTGGTTGATACGAATGATCCTAACATGCCCATCCCCTTCCCATCTTACGAAACGGCAGAAGGCAGCCAACATTCAGAACGGAAAGAAGGGAAGGCGCGAACGATATGACTATCAGAGGAAAGGCTGCCATCTCAGGTTTTGCAGAAATGTCCCCCATAAAAGGCGCTGGTGATGTCACTGCACTAGGTATCATTGCAAATGTCGCCCACGACGCTATCGCGGACGCAGGCTTACAAAAATCTCAGGTAGACGGTCTCCTGACGGGATGGGCGTTCAGCGACTACAGTGTCTTATTCCCATCGGTCGTGGCAGACTACCTGCAATTAAGGCCTCAATATCTCGATCAGGTGGAGTTGGGTGGGGCCTCTGCAGCGGGTATGGTTTGGCGTGCAGCCGCGGCTATTCACGCTGGCCTCTGCCACACCGTGCTTTGCGTCTTAGGAGATCGGCGTTCCAGACCACGCCAAGCGCCGCCCTTCCCAAGCATCGATGCGGAATTTGACGCCCCCTACGGACTTATTGCCGCCAATCCCGGCTACGCACTCATTGCGCAAAGGCACAAACACGAATACGGCACCACGGCCCAACAGATGTCAAAAGTGGCAGTAGACCAACGACGGAGCGCCTGCAAAAACCCAGCCGCATTATTCGGATCACATGAGATTGAGATCGATGATGTACTCAATTCACGCATGATCGTCGACCCGCTACATTTATTGGAGATCGTCAGCCCATGCACAGGAGGCGGCGCGTTCATTGTGACAGCCATAGACCGGGCAAAGGATGGTCCGAATACGCCCGTCATTTTGCTCGGTGCCGGAGAAGCCGGAGGCCACTCCAGCATTACTCATGCGCGAAACCTCACGACGTCGTTAGTCGAGCCTGCTTCCCGGACCGCGTTCGGTATGGCCGATGTCAAGCCACAGGATATGGACTTTGTACAACCTTACGATTGCTACACTATCACCGTAATTATAACTCTCGAGGATGCCGGCTTTTGTGAAAAAGGCGAGGGTGGCGATTTCGTAGAACAACATGACCTGTCTTACGATGGAGACTTTCCCTGCAACACGCACGGGGG
>CAZSWX010000163.1:0-1886 GCA_964610865.1 uncultured Enterobacteriaceae bacterium | reverse complement strand
GGTTTCGGCGCCTTTTTGGGAAGCGGCAAAGGAAGGCCGCCTCCAGATTCAACGTTGTCAAGCCTGTGGAGCCTACGTTTTCTATCCTCGCGAAGTCTGCTCGGAGTGTTTGGCACCCGAGTTGGAATGGGTGCACGCGTCGGGGAAAGGTACACTGTATTCGTTCACGATAGCTCGGGCACCCACGCACCCTGCTTTTTCGGACGATGTACCGTACGTGATAGCTATCGTGGAACTAGAAGAGGGGCCACGAATAACGACAAACATAATAGACTGTCCGGAAGAAAATATCCGGATTGGGATGGCACTTCAGGCAACCTTTCCGCAGGTTGACGACTCGCAAGTGTTGGTGAAATTCCGACCCGAGTGACCCGTGCGCCGCCGCCCTCGCACTCGGAAGTTACAAGTCTTCCAAGGCCGACGTTTCAATCCACCCCCGCTTGCCATCGCATCTCGAGACTTGCGACCAGCCTGCTTCGCGATCCGAAACTTTTAGCATATCCCCTTGCACGACGGAGAAATGGACCGTTCCATCGTTTGTTGGCTCGTAGCGGATGGACCCTCCCGGACCTGCTACGACAACCGCGTGCCATTGAAATTTTTCGACCCGCAATTGCTCGACTAAAGACGCCCCAACCAGGAGTAGGGCCAGTGCAGCACAGACGCTTGCACGGAACAGCAGCGCCGGCCGGTGAGGTAAAAGATAGTAGATTCCACACAACGCGAGAAGAAGTGTGTAAAGGCCGCTCGCAAGCCACAAAAGAACCCGTTTCGGAAACAACTGGGCAAGAGGAAACATTAGTTGCCACCAGGGCGATGCATTACACGACCGAGCGCCCGCCAGCGAACGCACGTACTCCAGATTAGCCACTAAATCCCTATCCGATGGATAAAACCAACTAGCCCTTTCATAATTTGCGATCGCTTGGCCAAGGTCACCCTGTTTAAAATACGCGTTACCAAGATTAAAATAGATGTTTCCCGAAACGGCGCCTGTAGCCAAAATGGTGTTGTACTCCTTTACCGCACCTTCATAGTCGCCTTGGGCATACAGCTCGTTGCCCTTCAAGTACGTAGTTTCTACCGTCGGAACCGCCATTGCCACATCCACGCCGACGAGAGCGCTAGCGCATGCGAGGCCGAGCACGGCGCCCACGATCATGGATTTCCGGGCAGTTCGGTTTTTGTATTGTCGGTGCTCCCGCTCAAAGTAGTCAACAATTTCGGTAATTATCGACACAGTCTCGCGACCCTTGGCGCGCATCGTTACTGCTGAAGCTCTCCCGAATCTGAATCGCTCACATCTCTCCCAAACGAGTCGTATCTGTTCTGCCCGTCTCTCCGATAACCCGACCTGGTCAAGCTTGTCGGGTGCGAAACCACCCGGCTCCAATCCAAACTTGGCCGACAAATACTCCTGCAGGGTGTGCGCAAGTCTTGTGTACAGGACCTGATCAACTTCTGCCAACAATTGTTTGTCAGCATCCGCCAAACTAATCCTCGCCTCTTTCCCCGCCGATGTAAAACGTGCAAAGCTACCGTCTTCCCTCCATCTTTTTCGGCGCCGATCATACCACCAGGCACCAACAAAGAAGATCAGCGGCAGGGTTTGGTAAAGGACAAAGCCGACACTGCCATACCATGGCGCCGTGGATTCGCTGACCCAACCTATCTCGCTCTTTATATAAATTATGTCGTTGCCCAATGTCTCTTCGGAAAGCACGCTTTGCTCATTTTCTTCTTTGGTCCAGAAAATCGTACCCTTCCCGGCCCTGTCAGAAGGATGTATTGTTAGTGGAATGGTTTTGCTTTTGAGTGTCTTATATCCGCTCACCTCTGGATCGAAGTAACTAAATCTGACAGCCGGCACGACGTTGCTGGACGTA
>CAZSWX010000162.1:0-5668 GCA_964610865.1 uncultured Enterobacteriaceae bacterium | reverse complement strand
AGAACTCATGGTGGATGTGTAGTTACGAGGTGGTGTGGGAGTTCTTAGACTTGTTATTTTTATCGTAATTACGGAAAAATGAGTTGAGACAATCGGGGGCTCGGACGCCTTGACAGAAACGTGGTGGTGGTGGTGGTGTGGTACCCTATTTTACGCCTCCGAGCCTTCGATTGTCTCTACTCAGTAGCCGGCGGACGTTGGGCATAGACCCAATGTTCCTAGGTAAGACTCTAAACCGCAGTTAACATAAAGGATTTTTACAGCGAAGAATAAAGGAGTAGGGAATACCCTTCAACAGAGATCCTCTACTCCTGATCGGTCATATTAAAAAAAGCTTGTGTGGTGGTGGTGGTGTAGGCGGTAAAATTCTTACCGCTAGGGCCAGGGAGCTCTTGTACACGGGACGACATTCTGTAAATATGCGGCTAGTCATTTTTTTCAGACGTCGTCGAAGAGGTGTGCTGTTGTTGGGTGGATCTCGTGTACCGAACTCCCTGGCTAGCACAAAAAACTGGGTCCTAATCTGCGGAAGTTGACGCTTTTGTCCTAGCGACTGCACACGGCCACCAGCTCCGCACTCTAATTCTAATGGTCGCTGGTTCTAAAAGCAACATCATCCTCATCGGCTTCATGGGGACCGGCAAAACCACCGTCGGTCGGGCACTCGCAAAAAACCTAAGACGCCCTTTCGTAGATACAGATGCACGGCTCGAAACTATGGAAGAGCTGTCCGTCGCTCAAATTTTCCGAACACAAGGAGAAGGAATATTTCGCACGAAGGAACGACAGGTCATTTCTCAAGTGTGCAAGTCATCCGGACAAGTAATTGCAACGGGAGGTGGGGCTGTTGTCGACCAACAAAACGTAAACACCATGAAATCCAGTGGCTATATAATTTGTTTAACCGCGAGGCCTGAGGTTTTAATACGCCGCCTCGAGGGGGATCATACCCGCCCGCTGATGCGAAACCCACGCCCTTTAGAGCGAATTAACGCACTTTTAGTAGAAAGATCCGACGCTTACGCTCAGGCTGATTTCAGTGTTGACACCTCCGACCAAAATACGGAACTTACAGTCGAGGCTATTAAAGCGACCCTCGATCGTATGAATTTTCCCTCATAAAATTAGCATGGAAACTGTACAAGTCAGCCTAGGACAAAGATCCTATTCCATTAAAATAGGCACAGGCATCTTGGCCACCATAGGTAAACAATTACAGCGCCACAATTTCCGTGTCGGACGAATTGGGTTAATAACGGACACAACGGTTGCCGCATTATACCTTGGGCCCCTCATCGACGTCTTAACCGCAGAGGGCTTCGAGCCGGTCATAGTTGAAATCCCACCCGGCGAAGCACAGAAAAATATAAGTTCCCTCCAACTCATCTACGATAAGCTTATTACTGCCCGGCTCGATCGTGACTCGCCCATTTTGGCTTTAGGTGGAGGAGTAATTGGAGACCTGACGGGTTTCGCCGCGGCTACCCTTCAACGTGGCGTTCCTCTCGTTCAAATTCCGACAACTCTCCTCTCTCAGGTCGACTCCAGTGTTGGAGGCAAAACCGCCGTTAACCACCCCCATGGTAAAAATCTTATAGGCGCCTTCCACCAGCCCAGCATGGTTGTAATAGACGTCGCAGCTTTGAAATCGCTGCCCGACCGAGAATTTGTCAGCGGCGTCGCCGAAGTGATAAAATACGGGATCATCCTAAGCCCAGAGCTTTTCCAGTCGTTCGAAAAGAATATCGACTCATTGCTGGCCAGGGAGGATCAAATTCTCGCCTCAGTCATCAGATCGTGTTGTCAACTTAAAGCGTCGGTGGTCCAGGAAGATGAAAAAGACAGCGGTTACAGGTCAATCCTCAATTTCGGGCATACCATGGGACATGCAATTGAGAACGCAACCGGATACAAGCGCTTTCTGCACGGCGAGGCGGTAGCCATTGGTATGGTTTTTGCCGCTAAGTTATCGGAAGCCAGCGGCTTATGCTCGACTGGCACCCACGATCGCATAATCAACCTGTTGGCTAAGGCGGGCTTACCGGTAGTTCTTCCAACAGATATAGCCCACGATCGGCTAAGAAGTGGTTTGTCAACAGACAAAAAGATTGCGGCCGGTAAAGTTAAGTTTGTGTGCCTGAAAGAACTTGGACAAACTGAATTTCAATTTTTGAGCCCGGAAGACATTATCTCCCATATTTGACGTTATCCGAAATGGTTGGCAGGGACTTTCCACTAGTGTATTACCGTTCTGTTAAAATTAATCCCGTAAAAACTTCCATCGGATTCCCAAAGCAAAAGCACAACCCTAAGCCCGGTGATTTGACCGGGAAGCGCCGCATTCTGATTTCAACTCGTTGACGGCCCGCACCAGGCTTTATACTGTGTCGAAGTGACCAACACACCTTCTAACAGATCCGACAATTTGGTTAACCGGCAACGGCAGCCTGCAGGTAGGGTATCGCAAAATGAACCCCGAAACACAAACAACTCGCATGCTACATCAGCTAATCCTAAGAAATCAAAGTGGGAACCCCCGTGTCCTCATACTCCCCACTGTTATGGGTGCCCTTTCGTATCGCTACCCTACCAAGAGCAACTAGCGCGAAAACAAGGCTCCGTCCGGGAGGCATTTGCCCAATATCCTTCACTTGTTGATGTCAATATCCCCCTTCCCGTAGAATCGCCCAAAAAGTTCGGTTATCGCTCGCGGGTTAAATTAGCAGTTCGTGGAACGAAGCGCGATCCACGAATTGGACTCTACATCCCCGATAGCCACGATGTTTTTGATGTTTCACATTGTCCTGTGCACCCCAGGGAAATAAATCACATAGTCAAATTTTTGAAAAAAGAAATACAATCATTAAAGATTGCCCCTTATGACGAAAGACGCGATATTGGTCAGCTGAGATACATTGACCTTAGATACAGCTTTTGGCAGAAAAAGGTGCTTCTGATGCTAGTTACGAGGCACATGCACTTCCCAGAAATACAAGATCTTACACGGGCGCTAGAAAGGCGTTTCCCTTTCTTAGCCGGCGTCATTCAAAATATTAATGACCAACCAGGCAACTCTATATGGGGCAAACGTTTCAGGCCACTCAGAGGCCGGGACTCTTTGTTGGAGCAAATCGGCCATATCCGTGTGAGTATGCCAATTGATACCTTTTCTCAGGTAAACCCCCCGATAGCTCGCAGAATATATGAAACGATAGTGCGATGGACGAATTTGACGGGCGAAGAGTTTGTCCTTGACCTTTATACTGGCACAGGACCAATCGCATTGTACTTCGCGTCTAAGGCGAAGCTTGTTGCTGGAATAGAGGAAAACAGACGCGCAGTGAGCGTCGCCAAGGAGAACGCTCGCAGAAACGGCTACAACAACACCCGTTTCTTTTTTGGAGATGTCGTCGAGCAAACAAGAGAAGTATCTTTAAAATTACCCAAATTTGACGTGATTTGCCTTAATCCACCGAGGAAAGGGCTTACAAATGACAGCTTTAATTCAATAGTGGAAATCGGTGCGAAAACAATGGTTTACGTTTCCTGCTCCCCGCGCACCCTTGCAAGAGATTTGGATAAATTTTGTGCATCTGGGTACACCGTTGAACGCGCGCAGTCGTTTGATATGTTCCCTCAAACGGACCAGGTTGAAACTGCAATTCTTCTAAGACGGACCTGAAGGCTCATGATTGATCAGGACGAAAGAATTCCAATTTCATTTGATAGAAACGCCCCGGGCGCACTGCTTTTCGCTAAGAATTGGCCCGCGTTGCCCCATCTCGTGCATGGTTTCAGCGCCCGATGTCCGGTTGGTTTCCAAACATTTAAAATTGCTAAACATCTGGGGGCAGCTAGAACCAAAATCGAAACCTTAAAACAAGTGCATGGCAACCACATTCGCCTGGTGACTAGTGATAAATCGGATGCGACAATAGAGGCAGATGGTATGCTCACCGACAGGCCGAACCGCCTCGTAACGATCCGCACGGCAGATTGCGTGCCGGTACTTTTATCGGCACCAAAGGCGAAAATTGTGGGGGCGGTGCACGCGGGTCTTCGCGGAACAGCGAAAGGCATTTGCGCGAAAGCAATTGTACTCTGCACGGAGCATTGGAATATTACACCAGAGGATATTTGGATAGCCATGGGACCTGCAATTTCAGGTTGCTGCTACGAAGTAGAGCATACGGTCGCCAAACCCCTATTAGACCGCTGGGGAGATGGAAACGATCGTACTTGGAGAAGAACTGGGAACAAAGGCTATCTAGATCTTCGAAGCATAAACAGGAACCAATTGATGTCGGCGGGTATCCCGAGAGAAAACATAGAAAATGTTGGCGGCTGTACCCATTGCCATCCGGCGGTATATGAATCGTACCGAAGGGATGGCCCCAAAGCCGGCCGTCATTTTAGCGCGATCGGTCGGATCTCGAACTGACCGGCTCGTGAAGAAAACGGTAGGGTGCGAGTATGCGAATCGGTATTCTTGGTGGAGGCGGATGGGGAACGGCTTTGGCGCGCCTATTAGAGTCGAGCGGGCACCAGGTCTGTATGTGGACAAGACAGGCCGACAGTGTTCAGGAGCTGCAAAATAAGAGACAGAATGCAAAATATCTTCCCGATATACCGTTGCCAGACAGCCTGAAATTTAGCAGCGATTTGCGCGATTCAGTAAAAGACGCCGATGTCGTTGTCATAGCCGTCCCTTCCAACGCAGTTAGAGAACTTGCTACCAACCTAATAGACGTAATGAGGACGAACCCATTAGTAGTAATTACTAGCAAAGGGCTAGAACAAGCCTCTTTAAAGACTATGAGCAACGTTGTAACCGAAATTCTACCTAATCGGTTCGCTGGGAAAATATCTGTTCTTTCAGGACCTAGTTTCGCAATTGAGGTCGCTTCAAATTTACCCACCGCAGTAACTGTTGCCGCACACGACCCTACGGTCGCAAGAACTATCCAAAATGCTTTCTCGACTCCAACATTTCGGGTGTATACTTCGACAGACATTGTGGGAGTCGAAATCGGGTCCGCCGTGAAAAACGTGATTGCAATAGCCGTAGGCGTGAGTGACGGGTTAGGAAATGGATATAACGCAAGAGCAGCGTTGATCACCCGGGGAATGGCCGAAATGACCAGACTAGCTACTCGTATGGGGGCGGATCCCCAAACATTATCGGGTCTTGCCGGCGTAGGGGATTTGGTGCTTACTTGTACTAGTGACCTGAGTCGTAACAGAACCCTGGGCATAGGCTTAGGAAAAGGAGAAAAGTTGCCGCAGATTCAATCTGAAATGGCAAGTACTACCGAAGGTGTACTGAATTGCGGCGCTATAAAGAATCTGGCCATCTCGCTGGACGTAGACATGCCAATTGTAAACCAGACGTATGAACTGTTATTCGACGAGAAAAACCCCGCGAGAGCCGTGGTTGAACTGCTATCGCGCGAACCAAAAGCGGAGTTTCCCACGAAGGCAAATTGACATCTTCCCACTAGTGTGGTGATATGGCGCTCGGCCTGGATCTTTACTATAAATTGGATGATACGAGATGAAAAGGACTTACCAACCCAGCAACACGAGCCGAAAACGAACCCATGGGTTCCTCGTTCGCATGAAGACTGCGGGAGGTCGCGCAGTTATAAAACGCAGACGCACAAAAGGA
>CAZSWX010000161.1:2338-5726 GCA_964610865.1 uncultured Enterobacteriaceae bacterium | reverse complement strand
TTGACCATACCGTCAATGCATTCATCGTCCATCCGGTCCCCATGATCGATAACGTCCATTCCGGCTTTCAGGGCTGCAAGAATTCCTTTTTTCGAGATAATGTGGCCGCGAATTTTACGACCGCGCTCGTGTGCAGCCGTTGTCGCAGAGTCGATCTCGTCTTGACTCATGGTCATAGTATTCTCGTCCCACATCAAACCGTGTCCACCGGTGGGATAGAGCTTGATAATATCCACGCCGTTTTTTATTTCTTCACGAATGGCCCGGCGGAAATCGTCTGGGCCGTCGCAGACACGGGCAAGGCCGTCCATACCCATTTTCCAGAATTCCGGGTGGCAATCGACGGAGTCTCCCGTCGTCACGACGTCTCGCCCGCATGCAAGAAACCGTGGGCCAGGAATCATGCCCGAGTTAATGGCTTTTTTGAGAGTGACATCGATGTTATGCATCGTACCGGCGCCGGCGGCGCCCGTATAGCCACAGCTCAGCAGCAGTTCGGCGTTCTTGGCCGCCATTAGAGCTAGGTATGTTGGCGGGTATTTCATGTCTATATCGTTCATGTCCGAGACATTCGCATAGGCGACGTGATAGTGGCACTGGACCATCCCTGGCATTAAGGACTTGCCACTGAGATCATATACAGTGTCCCTCGAAGTGGGTTTGGGAATATCCCCGTTCTTCCCTACAGCGCTAATACGCTTGCCCTGAACGACAACAGTCGAATTTGGCTGTGGTTTGTGTTCGCCGTCGATCAAGTTCACGCCACGGAAAAATGTACGAGCCATTTGCTACCCTCCTCTTTTTCGCACTGTGGAGAAAGATCTCTCAAGCACGGTTTATCGTTCATACCGCATTTCGGCGGGGATGGGAAACGGTTTTTTTGCTTACAGATCCTTAACGGCTGGTATCACTTCTTCGGCAAAACGGCTCATGGCCGCTTGGACGTCAGCGTGCGCGACGAGTCCGCCAGGGTTAAACCAACAGATCAGCTCGTTCATTTTTAGTCTGCTATGGAGTTCGCGAATGCGTTCTATGCAATCTTCCGAGGATCCAAAGACCGCCATGGTTTCATTTACTTTCTGGAACGTGATGCCTTCGAGATTTTTCCGTATTTCCGCCGTGTATTGGTATGATGCCCCGTCTTCCTGTTTGCTCGCCCCGCTGGTCATCATTCCGAGTACGCTCTGAAAATAATTTCGAATACTAGGTTCTATTGCCTCTTGTACCCGGCCCAGGTTTTCCCCTGGATGCACGAAGAACATGGTTGACACGTCCTGGTCGGCATAGTGTGGGTGAACGGTTTTTTTATCTGTGTGAGAGGAAGATTCCCATGCGTTACGGTACGTTTGGACTTGATCGTCCATTTTAGGTAAAGGGTTGGTTACCGACGCGACGAAGATAGGGTGCGCCGTCTTTCCGGCAAACACGGCTGTCTCAGGACTATTTGCAGCAACTCGAATGGGGGGGTAGGGTTGCTGAAGGGGACGCGGCACGACACTGGTCTCTGGAATTTTGTAGAATGCCCCATCATACGAAAAAGTTTCATTCGCCCAGGCTTGCTTGATGATGTCGAGGGCTTCTTCAAAACGCGCGCGGCTGTCGTCGCGAGATCGATCAAACCCTGCGAAATGGAGGGGAATTGTTCCTCTTCCCACCCCGAATTCGAGGCGCCCGTTACTCAGTAAATCGACGGTGGCTCCTTCTTCGGCGTTTCGGACAGGATGCCACAATGGCAATAAGTTCACGGCGATCCCGAGGCGGATCCGCTCCGTCTTTTGTGCGATGGCCGTTGCTACAATAAGAGGCGAAGACATGATCGAAAAGTGTTTGTAAAAATGAAGTTCCGCGAGCCACGCGCAGTGAAACCCGAGGCGTTCAGCGTGGACCACCTGTTCAATAGTTTCCTGATAGCGTGTCGCCTGCGCCTGGGTGTCTGCACACGGTAATTGATAGAATAGCCCAAATCGCACGTGTTCTGCCCCCCCCGATTTAATCTGGTATATCGTCAGGAACTCAGGGCTCTGTTGAACATGCCCGGCCCCGTCAGTCAAGCACAGGCTCTGCACTTGTTACAGGGTATTACGGGTCTCGATTGTTGTAGATAACTCTATTAGGGTGAAGCCTCGGGAAATTAGCTCGTATAAGGAGAGAGGCTATGGCCAACCAAAAGGATCTCGAGACCGGGATCGCAATTCGAAAGAAGCTGAGCGGGGATCGATTCGGAAAGTCGGCGAGTGCGCTCGCCGAGCTCGCCCCAGATCTAGATGAAATGTTGAACGAGGTAGTTTTTGGCCGTGTTTGGTCCCGGCCTGGACTGGAGTTGAAAATGAGAAGTGTTGCAGTCATTGCGGCTCTCACGGCATTACAAAGGCTCCCGCAACTAAAAAGCCACATTGCTAATGGTCTGAACGCCGGTCTCAAAAAAGAAGAAGTTATTGAAATCTTGATCCAAATGGCGTTTTACGCGGGTGCGCCAACGGCGGTGAATGCCTTCCAGGTTGCGAAAGAAGTCTTTGATGAAGAGGGCCTGTAAAAGGAGGAGGTGACCGGACGTGGTGCCGTTATGGGAAAGGTTGGTTCGTCAGAAGAATCGCGGCCAGGCCAGTGTCCTTAAAAATTCAGCGGACCTAGGTGAATGGCGGCTCGACACGGATCGCTTTTTGCGGGTGCTGAAATCAATGGTCTCTGTGGCGGAGCGTCTTCAGAATTCTAGCAACAGAGAAATTCCCCAGCCAAAGGAGGATCTTGCGGCTCGCTTTGTGCTTGCGGAACTGTCCAAGTATAGACGAAGCGGAACCCTAAAGATCCAAGAGGTCTCTTACGCGAAAGGCCGCAGCAATCTCATCATTACATATCCGGCGACGTCGAATGGTCATGATCGCCGCACTGTAGCATTTGTTGGTGCGCATCTGGACGTGGTACCCGCAGACGCTACGCAGTGGGTAAGGCCCCCCTTTGAATTGCAGGTTGAAAATGGCCGCCTCTTTGGGAGAGGCGTCACTGATTGTTTAGGACATGTCGCCGTCCTTACCGATCTGTTCGCGCAATTGGCTGAGTCGCAGATAGAACTTCGGCGCGATGTCGTGGCGGTGATAATTGCGGATGAAGAACTTTCAAACACGAACGGAGTAGGGATTGGACAGCTTGTCAGAGACGGTCGGCTGGACGATCTTAAGAATGGCCCATTATATTGGATTGACAGCTCTGACTTCGGACCGACAACGGCGACGGCAGGCATGGCCCTTTGGCGGATCATTGTAAGTGGGAAGGCCAGTCATTCGGGATTCCCGCAGAATGGTATCAATGCTGTCGAGCTTGCGAACGAGGTTATTCGTTCTTTGCAAGAATGGTTCTATGCACACTATCCCGCGCACCCGAATGAGAAGGG
>CAZSWX010000161.1:0-2238 GCA_964610865.1 uncultured Enterobacteriaceae bacterium | reverse complement strand
ACAGTGACGCTGTCTCCTTGAATTATCTTAATGAAGAATTTGCGCATCTTGCCGGCGACATGAGCGAGGATAGAGTGGCCGTTTTCCAACTCAACTCGAAAAAAAGCGTTTGGTAGAACTTCCGTCACCGTACCGTTCATTTCGATGACGTCTTTTTCTACCGCGGGCTCGGTATTGCGCTCCTTCTTCCTTCGTTTGCCCCCTCCGCCTCTTCTCCGTGCTCCTGCCATAAAAACTCCTTGTACCAAAAAGAAACCCCGGTTGACGCGTTTACAGCGACCGGGGTTACGCACTCATCACTTGGATGACCCTGCGGAGGCTATCAGATCTGTTTTGACGAAACAACCAGAATGGTAAAAATGTGCTAGACGGAGAATCGACCCAAAAAGGGCGGGGTTTTCGCTTTCATTAGTTTTTCTAGACATTGCAGAAACATTTTTGCTATGGACGATTACAGGCGGAAATTATTCGCGAGCCCATAGATTAGGTTGGAATGCCACAGCAATTCCGAGAGGGTTCGATTTCTATCGATGAATCGGATCCTGGGTGGGTCGCAGGTCTATACTGATTGGCTTTGGAATGACGAAAAAGAAAAATATGACAAACGAGAGAGTGGCGAGTCCTGCCGCTACTAGGAAGGGTAGCGCCCAGTTACCCGTGATCGCAACAAGAAATCCTGCCGTTATTGGGCCAAATATTCCCGCAAAATTACCGGAACCATTCATGAATCCGGATATCGCGCCGACGTATTGGGCGTTGATTTCGAGCGGCACGGACCAGTAGCCTCCACCTGCCACGTTCATAAGAAATAGGTAGGTGGCGAAACACAACACTGAATTCCCGCTAGATTCAACTAAGACGGCGGAGACAAGGAAGGGGACACCTAGTGCGATGCATATTGACGGGGCCTGAGCCCGGGCCATTCGCACGCTAAAACCGCGGCTCAATAACCAGTCAGAGAGTGTGCCGCCAGAGATCAATCCCGCAAAGCTTGCCAATGTTGGGATCACACCCACCCATCCCATTTGCTGGAGAGTGAAACCGCGAACTTTGACCATGTACGTGGGTAACCACAATACAATCATCCACAAGCCATAGATCAGTAGGAGATACGAGAGAGCAAGTAGAAGCACTTGCGGTTCTTTGGCAACAATCCAGGGCGAGGCCGTCCTGGTCGACCGAGGTGCGAGATTATCCTTAATATACGCGAGTTCATGCTCGCTGATCCGTGGATGCTCCTCGGGCTTATGCGTCGCAAAGGCCATCCACGCAATCAACCAGATACCGCCGAGCAATGCGTTACAGTAAAATACCACCGGCCAAGAGAACAGGGCCAGCAACCAGGTGGTAAGAGGATAGGCGATGGCTTGACCTAGATACGCTCCAGATACGCTCAACGTCTGAGCCCGACTGTATTCCTGGCGGGGTATCCAACGCGCGTTCAGGGCTGCGTATGCCGGGAAAGTCACCGATTCAAACATTCCAACACTGAACCGAAGCAACAGCATGAGCCCAAAGCCTAACTGTCCGAGCGGAGTCAACGCGGTGAACACGGAAAAGCCAACACAAACGAGGATCAAGAGTCTGTGTGTATTCCATCGGTCCGCTAATACGCCGCCCGGAAATTGCAGTAATGCGTAACCCAGTAAGAAAGCAGAAAAAATGACCCCGAATTGGGCTTCGTCCCAACCAAGTGATTCCATCATGACCGGCGCAGCGACCGCAATGTTGACTCGGTCAAGATAGTTGATCATGCTCCCGCCCGTGAGCAGCGCGACCATCTGATAACGGACTGGCATTCTACTTTTTGTACCACGCATGGGGGGGCCTACTGTTCGAGGTCCGCTCCCGCGAGGAAGGCTATTACTTGGCAGGGTTCCGGCCCGGGATTGTGCCAGCGGTGCATAGTGCCGCTCTGGACAACGACATCGCCGGCGTGAAGTTCTGTCTCCGAATTGTCGTCAAGTTCCAGCACACAACTCCCCGACACGATATAGAGGGTGTCTATTGTAGCTGAGCGGTGCATTCCGGGGTCGTCCGCTTTCATGGTTGATAAAAGTCCGGGGAAGAGTCGTTCAGTCTCTGCCGTGTGGTCGAACTCTACGACGGTTCCTGGCAATTCCGGTTCTTGATCGTTGCCCTCACTCGCCTGTTGTTCGGGGGCGAGCACGAAAGCCGCCAACCGGAACCCGCCCACGGGTGGAAACCATGCGTGGTGTTTTGGCTCGGTCCCATCGT
>CAZSWX010000160.1:1423-5745 GCA_964610865.1 uncultured Enterobacteriaceae bacterium | reverse complement strand
CGCCCTTGCCGCGCCGGCATCGTTGTGGTTGTCGCCGACCATGACCGCGCGTTCGGGTCCCACGCCGAGCTGGTTCAGAACTGCGCCCAGGTGCCGGCCATCGGGTTTTCTGATCCCCGGTAGCGTGTCACCCCCTACAACAGCCCCAAAGTGTTCGGCAATGTTGAAAACCTCCAGCATTTTGTGGGTCGGCTTTTCCGGCTTGTTGGTGCAAATACCAAGCCTGAGACCGATGTTGTAGAGCCGGGCGAGAGCCTCCGCCGCGCCCGGGAACAATTCCGACAGCTCCGTTGCCTTGCCTTCATAGTGACCGGAGAACCGATTAACTAAACTTTTCAGGCAGTCATCGGGCGGCCCGTTGGTGACTTCGAAACCGCGTTCGACCAGTTTCGGCACGCCGTCGCCAATCATCATGATCACCTGTTCGCGGGTGACCGCCTTGCGGCCGTATTCCGCGAGCGTTACGTTCAAGGCTTGGCGCAGGTCTGGCTCGCTGTCGATCAGGGTGCCGTCAAGGTCGAACACGACGGCGTCGAAGCGGTCTCGGATCATGGTAGCCCTTGCAAGAATTGGAAACAAACTTTGACTTGGCGCACATCGACCCGTGTGGCAATGTCGCGCCGCTTTATATGGTAGGCACCTTTTTAAATCACTGACCATCGATGACCAAGAGCCTAGATTCATTTCCAGCCGCTGCTATCATTCTTGCCGCCGGTCTCGGCACGCGCATGAAGTCTCATTTGCCGAAGGTGCTGCACCCGTTGGCCGGCAAACCAATGATCAAGACCCTGCTCGATAGCGTTGATGCAGCTGGGATTGGACAGACGGTTGTCGTCGTCAACGATGATGTGGTTGCCAGCGTTGTGGCACCTTATCCGACGGTCCGGCAGCCCAAACAGTTTGGCACCGGCCATGCGGTTATGCAGGCAAAAGACGCGCTCCGCGATTTCGATAGTGATGTTTTTGTGCTGTTCGGCGCCGATCCCCTGATTACGCCTGAGACCCTTGCCGCTATGCACGCGCGCCGCCGTGCCGATGATGAGCCGGCTATCGTGGTGCTTGGTTTTCGTCCGGAGGACCCAGCGCTATACGGCCGCCTGGTTTCGGATAGCGAGGGCATGCTCGAAGCCATCGTCGAGGCCCGCGACGCAACACCCGAGCAACTGGCTATCGGACTTTGCAATTCCGGCGTCATGTGCATTGACGGTACCAGGCTGTTCGATCTTTTGGCGCGTGTCGGCGACGACAATGTCAAAGGAGAACATTACCTGACGGATATCGTGGCACTCGCTCGTACCGATGGTCTCTGCTGCGCGGTGATCGAAGGCGACGCAGAAGAGCTGATTGGCGTCGATGACCGCGCTGATCTGGCACGTGCCGAAGCGATCATGCAAAAGCGTCTTCGCGCCAAGGCTATGGCCAAGGGCGCAACGCTGCTTGACCCCGATACGGTTTACTTTTCACACGATACCAATCTTGGCCAAGACGTGACGGTTGGCCAGAATGTGGTGTTCGGGACTGGTGTCACGGTCGGCGATCACGTGACCATCCGCCCGTTCTGCCATATCGAGGGTGCGGAAATTGCCAAAGACGCCATAATCGGCCCCTTTGCGCGATTGCGTCCGGGCACAAGCGTGGCGGAGAACGTCCGGGTTGGAAATTTTGTCGAGGTCAAGAACGCAATGCTTGAGACCGGCGCCAAGGTCAATCATCTTACCTATGTGGGCGATGCGCACGTCGGCGCGGGCGCCAACGTCGGTGCCGGCACCATCACCTGCAACTACGATGGTTTTGACAAGCATTTTACGAATATCGGTGCGGGCGCTTTCATTGGATCCAACACGGCGCTGGTGGCGCCAGTCGAGATCGGCGACGGCGCTATCGTCGGCGCTGGCTCGACTATTGCAAAAGACGTTGCCGTTGATGCGCTCGCCGTGACCCGCGCGCCGCAGCGCGAGCGGGCCGCCTGGGCGGCGAAGTTTCGAGACGCTAAGAAAGCCGAAAAAACCAAAAGGAATAAGGGCTGATGTGCGGCATCATCGGCATCATCGGCAAAGGCGAAGCGGCGCCATTGCTGTTGGAAGGCCTTAAGCGACTCGAGTACCGGGGCTATGATTCAGCTGGCATCGCGACGCTTAACGGCCAGGGCATTCAGCGCCGCCGTGCCGAGGGCAAGCTCTCCAATCTACAGCAACGGTTGGACGAAGAACCGCTAACCGGCACCACCGGTATCGGCCACACTCGGTGGGCCACGCATGGCGTGCCCAACGAGGCCAACGCGCACCCGCATGCCACCGGGCGCGTCGCTATCGTTCACAACGGCATCATTGAGAATTTTGTCGAGTTGCGAGCTGAGCTTGTTGATGCCGGCCATAAGCTTGCTTCGGAAACGGATACAGAAGTCATTGTCCACCTGATCGACCGCTTGCTGGACGATGGCTTATCCCCCAAAGAGGCGACGGCGGCGGCGCTAAAACGTTTAGAAGGCGCTTTTGCGCTGGCGATCATTTTCAGCGGCGATGAGAAATTAATGATCGGAGCGCGGCGCGGCAGTCCGCTGGCCTTGGGCATCGGTGGCGATGAAATGTTTCTGGGCTCGGACGCCATAGCCCTCGCGTCGTTGACCAAGATGGTGGTCTATCTGGATGATGGCGACTGGGTGGTGCTCACAGACAAGGATTACATGATCTTTGATGAGAGCGGCATGGAAGTCAGACGCGAAGTGCGCCAGACCGAGATCACGGGTGCTGCCATCGGCAAAGGCGGATACCGCCATTTCATGCTCAAGGAAATCTACGAGCAACCGCAAGTCATTGGCGACACCTTGCACGCTCTGGTCAACCCAAACACCCGCGCCGTGACTTTGCCGGAGTTAGGATTAGATCCCAACCGGATCAAAAAAGTGACGTTGATCGCCTGTGGCACCTCTTACTACGCCTGCCTGGTGGCCAAGTATTGGCTGGAGCAGATCGCGCGTATCTCGACTGAGGTCGACATCGCTTCCGAGTTCCGCTACCGCGAGGGCGTCATGCCGGAAGGGGGGGTGGCGCTGTTCATCTCACAATCAGGAGAAACCATCGATACTCTAGCGGCACTGCGCTACGCGCGATCACAGAACCAGAAAATCATTTCCATAGTCAACGTACCGGAAAGTGCCATTGCGCGGGAATCGGATGCTGTCCTGCAAACCTACGCTGGACCCGAAATCGGCGTTGCCTCGACTAAGGCCTTTACCACACAATTGACGGTGCTGGCTTGTTTGGTTCTGGCCTTGGCGCATGAGCGTGGCGCCATTGATGACGCGGAGCGCGGACGGCTTGTCGGGGCTTTAACCGAAGTGCCCGCCCGAGCGGCCGAAATTCTCAATAACGACGAGCGCCTCGCCGTCATTGCCCATGGCGTAGCCGAAGCCCGCGACGTACTCTATCTCGGGCGTGGCGTGAGCTACCCAATCGCACTTGAGGGCGCGTTGAAGCTCAAGGAAATCTCCTACATTCACGCGGAAGGGTATGCGGCGGGTGAGATGAAGCACGGTCCCATTGCCTTGATCGACGAGACGGTACCGGTGGTCGTTGTCTCGCCCACCGATTCACTGATCGACAAAACTATATCCAACGTTCAGGAAGTCATGGCCCGCGGCGGGCGAGTGATCTATCTTTCGGATGCCGACGGTGCTGAAAAGCTTGGCAACGAGGCAGCGGAAAGCGTCATTTTGCCGAGTGTCGATGCCTTCGTTTCGCCCATTTTGTATGCCATACCGGTTCAGCTACTGGCCTATCATGTGGCAGTGCTCAAGGGCACTGACGTGGACCAGCCGCGAAATTTGGCGAAAAGCGTCACCGTGGAGTAGTTCGGAACAGTGATTATTTTTCTGACGGTTTCTCGCAATATCTCTGTTTTATGGTGTCATTTGGGTCAAATAACCTCCTAAACGACTACAATCCGACAAAATGGTCTGACTCCCAACAGGAGACATATGACCTAGTGAAGTCTCTCCAAGATGAAGGGATGGGGTATCGCAGAATTGCCCAACACCTCAACGACAGAGGTATCAAGACCACCACAGGTAAAGAGTGGAAGAACTCCCATGTCTTTGCATTCATCAAACGATACAAGGAACGAGAACACCGTCTTCAGAATGTGAAGACCCATGAGTACGGTGTTGAGATCGGTAAGTTTGAGTTGAAGTGGTTGAAAGGGTGATTCTATCTTAGGCGTTTCAGAGTCAAAATAAGCAGAGGGAGGGCGGCGATCAATTATAATCACGGTTCAAAAACACTCCGTGACAGTTGAATAGATTCCTTGGGGCTAGGTTTTCCTCG
>CAZSWX010000160.1:595-1413 GCA_964610865.1 uncultured Enterobacteriaceae bacterium | reverse complement strand
TCTTCAGAATGTGAAGACCCATGAGTACGGTGTAAAGATTGGTAAGTTTGAGTTGAAGTGGTTGAGAGAAGGGGAGTCGTATCAATGAAATTTATGCTGGTAGTTCTAATTACGATGGGAAGTCCTGTAATTGGAGAAGAAAAGAAAACCTTTGAACTCAGAATCCCCCAAGAGAATAAAGAGACTTGTGAGAAATCGGCACGGACATTTAAGTTCTCTCTACCAGTGATTTCTATGGATACCAGATGTGAACCTCAAAAGGATAATGAGGAACCAACTATCCAATCTACATAAAGGAGAACGAATTCTCTATACCGACTTACTAACTTCTTACGCGACCATAGTGATCAACCAAAAGATTTTGGAGTTTAAGATATTTTCTAAATTTGACACGCTTATGACCTTTTTTACACCCTTGCCTGGTTTCATAGACTCTCAAGGTTGAATCGAGATCGTTTGGGATAGAACAAAAAGTAAGTCGATGTTTCGGGTTGACGGAAATTTTTACTTTGCCCATCCGGTCTTTATCTGACTCGGAGGGTTCTTTAAGGGGTAATAGAAAAATCAAATTATTTTTGGTTGGATAATTTTCCCACGTTAACGAGTTAGATGGAATAATCCATCCCCGCTTACCGGGAAATTCGGGATGGTTGACCACTCTGATTGAAAACGAAAAATGTTCTAGTCCCTTTCCCATCCCGGTTGCACCAGACCAACCTATTAGATACACCTTTTTAACCTTCGTTTTGAAAACTCCACCGCAGTGCTTTGGCAAAATCATCCGTCGTTCTTTAAAAGTTGCAACACTAAATGGTATT
>CAZSWX010000160.1:0-585 GCA_964610865.1 uncultured Enterobacteriaceae bacterium | reverse complement strand
AAAACCAGGTACGAATGGGTTCTCCGACATCAGGTGATAATATAAAATTACGTTGCCCAAGTCGTCTGTGAACATTAATTGAAGTTGGTCATATGGTTGTTTGCAGTTGTTTTGATCGATTCCTAACCTCTCCTCCGACTCAGTTTGTGCCTTACAGTTTTTTATTGCTGATGTATTTGTCACTCGAACCAAGTTCATATTGGCAACGGCATAAACTGGCGTTCCCCTATTAACATTTATGGATTGTCCTCTTTTAGTCGGATATCCCCGAGCGGTGGGCGCACAATGGTTTACAAGAGAACCTAGCGTGGCATTGCTATTTTTGGCACCGATACTTGCCCCATAAAAATTACACGGCACCCCCTGAAAAGTTTTGTACTCCTCAGAATTAGCAATTCCACGTGTTTCGTAGAACCAATATGACAGAATAAACGCCGACAGTATCAGGAGTAATTGCATGCTGAGAGTGTAACAAAATTAAAATATGCGACCAATTATAATCACTGTTCCGAACCACTCGGTAACGGTGGAGTAATCTTCGCCGGGCGCCGTTTGGAAATGATTTCTAATCAAGAACACTACATC
>CAZSWX010000159.1:0-5773 GCA_964610865.1 uncultured Enterobacteriaceae bacterium | reverse complement strand
TAATTGATCAAACCGACATTCAACTCGGCATGCCCACTGTTGGTTTCGAAGAGCCACTGGATCGCATTCCGGGTGTCTTTACCCAAAATAGTTCGAACTTCGCCCAAGACTTCCGGCTTTCTATACGTGGTTTCGGAACGCGTACGGCTTTCGGCGTGCGCGAAGTGAAGGTTTTGGTCGACGGGATCCCGGAAACTTCTCCCGACGGACAAACCCAGCTCGACAACATCGACCTTGGTGCGGCGCAACGCATAGAAGTACTGAGAGGCGCCTCCTCTTCACTCTACGGTAACGCTTCCGGTGGGGTGATAAATATCATTACGGAAGATGGCCCATCGACTCCATTCTTAGAAACACGACTGATGGGGGGATCCTTTGGCCTCCAGAAATACCAAGCGAAGACCGGTGGCCAGATAGGCTCCCTCAACTATATGTTTAACGCGTCTTATTTATCGTTAGCCGGTTTTCGCGACCACAGTAGAGCTCAGAACGCTCTCTTCACAGGAAAAATAAAGTACCAAATCGACGCGACGTCAGACATCACGACATTGATGAGCTTCATGGACGCTCCTTTTGCTGACGATCCTGGCGGCATTACAAAGGCCCAGGCCAGGGCAAAGCGTGATCAAGCAAGGGACAGGAATGTCTTACTCGACTCTGGAGAGCGGGTAACGCACGGGAAGCTCGCATTCGTCTACAATAACGAATTCCTTCCTGGGCACAGAATTTCCATTACCGAATACTCTATGTTCCGCCAGTTTGAAACGAAATTGCCCATAATTCCCCGGTTTGGTTCTGGCGCCGTTAAATTTGACCGGTTTGGTATCGGTGGAAGCTTGAAATACGCATACGATGGACCAGTATTTGGCTTTCGCAATAGGTTCATGCTTGGAGTAGACGCGGAGTTTCAGGCTGACAACCGGCGGAGATTTAATAACGACGAGGGCGATGTCGGTCAGAGACGTTTCCATCAAGACGAGGATGTCCGCAGCGTGGGCCCATTTATCAACAACGTCTTCTATCTTCGCGAGAACGTTCAGCTGACCACAGGGCTCCGGTACGATAACGTGCGATTCTCGGTTGCGGATCAATTTCTCGAAGATGGCAACGAATCAGGTTCTCAAACGTTCGATCAGATAAGTCCCATGGGCGGCCTAATTTACAGCCCTTATAAAAATCTGCACCTATACACAAACGTTTCAACGGCATTTCAAGTCCCAACAACAACCGAGTTAGCCCGGCCAGACGAAGGCGGAGGTTTTAACTCGGCACTCGATCCCCAACAGGCTATCAACTATGAGTTCGGCATACGAGGAGATCTCGGGCAGCGGCTAAGTTACAATTTAGCATTGTTTTGGATCGTGATAGACGATGAGCTCGTCGCGTTTGAGAGCGAATCCGGACGTAACTTCTTTCGGAATGCCGGCAGGTCAGAAAGGAAAGGGGCAGAGTTCGAGTTTCGACTCAGGCTTGCTCAGGGCCTGGACTGGAAACTGGCATACACTTTTCTTGACGCCGAATTCGATAGATTCATCACGCCTAACGGGAGATTTGACAACAACGATGAGCCGGGCATCCCTCCCCACCAACTGTACACTGAACTTTTTTATTACCATAAAAGTGGGTTTTACGGAGCCTTTAGTGTACAGCACGTCGACAGCTTCTATGTGAACAACGCCAATTCGGTGGAAAATGATTCCTACACCGTATTAAAGCTGCGGATGGGTTATCAGATGCGATTCAGGAACATGAACCTCGCACCATTCGTAGGTATCCAAAACATGACCGATGAACACTATAACGGTTTGACCAGATTGAACGCATTTGGCGGAAGGTTTTTTGAGCCTTCTCCCGGCATCAATGTTTACGGAGGCCTGACCGTCTCTTACGATTTTCTATAATCGTTAGGCCACTTAGTTATGAGTCACGCCGCCACCTGATGTATAATAGAGGCTCCAAACCCTCGGCTTGTATGGACGGCTCGGAAAGACGCACCCGTTCCCCGCTCAACACCTACTAACGGTCTTTGATCCTTGGGAACTTGTCGAGAGAGCGGTCGGACGCCAGATTTTCGAACCAAGGCATCACCAGGTCCTCGTTGACTGAGAATGGGTATCCATGGCCCCATCCCGGCAATTCGCGGTAAGTCACGTCGTACCCGATTTTTGTCAAACCATCCCGTGTTTGGCGTGCAAAGTCGACCGGGAATATAGAGTCTCGTTCTCCATGTACCATAAAAATAGGGACGTTCTTTCCCTGCCCTTGCTTCAGCAAATGGTCCACCGAAGGATGAATACGGCCCGCCACGGAGGCAATGCCTGCAAACAGATCGGCGTAGGCGATGCCAAGGACATACGCAAATATTCCCCCATCCGAAAACCCAGTCAAAAATATGTGTTCCCGGTCAACCGCATATTCGTTCCATACCTCTTCGAGCATGGCCCTAATCGAACGGCGGTCCAATATAGGATTGGGTGCTATGCCGGGTATGCGTATCGCCGACCACGTCTCCCGTGTTGATTTGGGAGCAAGGATTATATAGCCCTTGCTCTTCGCCGACCTGAGCCAGGTCAATAGGTAGTCGTCTTCCCTACTATAGCCGCCGTGAAGACAGACAATAACAGGCCAACTTTTCTCATCAGTGTAATTCTCTGGAACATACAAACAGTACCGCGCGTGCTGGTCGCTGGCCTCTTTCCGAACGATACCCACCGGAGCCTCCACGTTCGAAGCCCGCCTCTCCAAGTCACCGAGCATCGGCCACATCTCACGATGGACCCACAGCCGCTTTAGGATTGAAGAGTGTTCGCGCACCTCGTACAAAATATACTTCCCGCGGCATAATTCATGATGCCCCTTTAAGAAATCCATCGCGGCTTCTTCGGCAACGAAGCGGAGTAAGTTGTCGTACGCCTGGACGAAATGCCCAACCGCCGTCAAAAGACGCACATGAACATCCCGTGACGACGGAGGGGGCCTCAAAGCCTCTACCTCTCTTCGAAACGCTCGTACCGTACCCCCAATCGTGTCTTCCAGAGCCCGGCTCTGCGCGGCCAATCGACGGAGGTCGAGCCCTTCCAGGTGAGTCTCAACTGCTCGCACAAATTCTACCAGTTGCATCTCAACTCGGGTTTTACCCTCGAGATATGTAGTGTGGTCTTCGAGCAACTGCTCTTCCTCTCCCCGTTAATAGGAAAACCAACAAGCCAAGGGCATAACCTTCTGCCCTCCTAAGAGCTTTAGCTGATTCCGCGGCGTTTCATCAAGCGGTATAGACACTTCGTTGCAGCTACGGCTTGAACGAAACTCTACAATCTTCACCTCATCGCGACCCGACGAAACTTGCAACGGAACTCAGAGAAGCCAGGAGTCTCGACCGTCATTTACCAGACTACCGGCCCGAGATATGTCGCACCCTCAAGTGTAAGTTAGCAAAGAGGCTGCTAACCCTTCATCCCTTCGGACCAGCCTTACCACGGCTCACCTCGCCTCAAAAGTAGGCCAGGTAAGAGCCCGCTGATGCCTACCTGTTGATCCAATGCCTTATGAGACGGCCTCATAGGCATCCAGAGGCCTCGTGGATCACATCCTGCGCGACTCGGATCTTCTTGACAGCCTGCTAATTGTCGTGCTTCTCTTCTGCAACCGTGGCGCGCAGAAGCTAGAGATGCCAACTTCCTTCGGTAGCAAGACCTGAGATAATGAAAAATCGAGAATGCACGCGAGCAGACGGAACAAGACTTTCGCGCTTGCGCCGAACGATCGGCCCTGGCTTGATGTTTGCCAGTACCGCTATCGGTGTATCCCACCTAGTTCAATCGACAAGGGCAGGAGCAGCGTACAGCTACGCCGTGTTGTGGGCAGTTCTGCTCGCGTGCATTCTGAAGTACCCGGCTTTTGAATATGGCTCCCGCTATGCCAACGCCACAGGCGAGAGCCTCATTGATGGCTACAAACGGTTCGGGAACTGGGCACTCTATGTATATCTCTTCATTACGGTTAGCCCGATGTCAATCATCATCGCGGCCATCTGTTTTACTACGGGAGGCCTACTCAACAATCTTCTCGGCCTGCATCTGCCGGTAATATATACTTCTTTTGCCGTCATTTTCGGCTGCGTCGGTATTCTGTTCATTGGGACGTATCGTACACTTGATGGTATGATAAAGATCATCTGTACGGTACTTTTCCTTTCGACCTTAACAGCATTTGTACTTACCCTCGCCCGCGGACCAAACGTTCCAGTCATCTTTTATTCTGACGCTGTCTGGACCGCGTCAGGCTTCGCCTTCATCATCGCTTTGATGGGTTGGATGCCAGCACCTTTAGACCTTTCGGCGCTCAACAGTTTGTGGACTCTGGAGCGCTTTAAACAGACAAATTACAGGCCAAGTCTCAACGAGACGCTCCTCGATTTCAACCTTTCTTATTTCATGACGGCCGCGCTTGCCCTGTGTTTCATGACCTTAGGTGCCTTTCTCATGTACGGCGGCGGGGTGACGTTCTCCGCGCAGAGCGGGACCCAGTTCACAAACGAGGTCATCCGCCTTTACACCGCAACCCTTGGAGATTGGAGCTACCTCATTATCGCCCTTTCGGCGTTCTCTGTAATGTTTGGTACCGCGCTTGTCATATTCGACGGTTACTCGAGAGCAATGCAACGGACCTGGGAGTTATTGTTCGGCCGGAAACAAGTCCAGGGTAACGGTCGACACGTCTACCAGGTTTGGCTTATTCTTGGAGGCACGGGCGGATTCCTCATCCTGACACAGTTCCTGCAAAGTTTTACTACGCTCATTGATCTTGCCACCGTCGTCTCCTTTGTCATAGCCCCCATTATCGCGATCGCCAATCATCGGCTTGTGGTCAGTGCCCATGTGCCAGAATACGCTCGCCCACCAGCGTGGTTAAGGGGCCTAAGTTATGCCGGCATTGTCTTTTTGATAGGGTTTACGTCCGTTTTCGTTTGGATGCGGCTCACAGATTGACCTTGCTTTAAGTCAACAAACCAGGGTAAATGCTGCCGAGGAGGTGTAAAAAACGAGCTCTCTCGGACCGAGGAAGAGGGCCACGTTGGGGTCCGGAATGCACTCGCCTGATACAAACAATTAGCTTCGCGCGTGCAGGCGACCATTGCTAACGAGGGCAAACACGGCATATACCAATTAGAAGAGAGGACACTTTGTGGAATCGAAACAACGCCAATCTCATCTGATCAACGAATTGGAGGCCGCAGCCTGGATTAAAGACGGGATGACTCTAGCTATAGGGTCACCTACCCCTATGGCGCTAGTGCGTCAGATTATACGTCGCGGAGTGAAGAACCTAACGGTAATAGACGTCGGGCTATCGTTGGACATGCTTATAGCTGCCGGCTGCGTAAAAAAGGTTGTGAGCTACTACGCGGGGGGTGGCTTCGGGATCCCCGTGGCACCGGCTTTTAGGGCGGCCGCCGAGAGAGGAGAAATCCAAGTCTGGGAGTGCGAAGAAGGCATACTGACTGCCGGCCTTCAGGCGGCGGCGCAGGCATTACCGTTTATGCCATGGCGCGGAGGAGTAGGCACCTCTATCCCCGAAATTAACCCGGAACTGCAGATTTTCGCAGATCCTGTGCAGGGTCAGACTCTGCTTGCCGTACCTCCTATCAAACCTGACGTAGCACTATTGCATGCGGCCGTTTCCGATTCATTTGGTAATATCCAGCACGAAGGGGGCCCTGGATGGATTGACTTGTTTCTTCACCGGGCCGCAGACCGTACGATTGTCCAGGTCG
>CAZSWX010000158.1:0-5826 GCA_964610865.1 uncultured Enterobacteriaceae bacterium | reverse complement strand
TCGTCCCAACGTTCATGTGCGGCTTCGTCCGCTCGAACCGCTCCTTCGCCATCTCGCTCTCCCTTTCCTTGCTTCTTTCTACAGAATGGCCCCGCACGAAGAAGTGGTCCTCTAGAACCTACTTGTCGCTTGGGAGTTCAGTAATGACGCAGGGCCTTTACAACGGACCCTGCAATTTCCGGGATTGGCAATTTTAAAGTCTATTTCAAAAAGGTCAAGCGCCCGCAAGATTGTATAACAAAATACTTAGACATTTGTAAGCTGCTCCACCGGTCACCATCGATAATGAGCGAACGCTTTATTCGCTTCGGCCATACGATGAGTGTCTTCCCTTTTCTTTACGGCCCCTCCCCTATTCTGCGAGGCCTCAAATAGCTCGCCGGCAAGTTTTTGCTCCATACTTTTTTCTGAACGTTGGCGCGACGATTGGACCAACCACCTCATGGCAAGAGAGCTGCGTCTCACCTGCCTCACCTCTACCGGAACTTGATATGTGGCGCCGCCGACCCTACGTGATCGAACCTCAACAACAGGTTTTACATTCTCCAGTGCACGCTTAAAAATGTCCAGAGCATCTTCACCGCTCCTTTGATGAATTAGTTCCATAGCGCCGTAAATAATTTTCTCCACTTTTCCCTTTTCGCCATCGAGCATCATCATATTGACGAATTTCGATACATTAGAGTCATTGTATTTAGGGTCAGGAATAATAGTCCTTCTCGTGGCTGGTCCCTTACGCGGCATATCTCTCTTCCCCTCTGGTTCATTTAGGTTTCTTCGCTCCGTATTTTGACCGGCTCCGACGACGTTCCTGAACGCCTATAGAATCCAAGGTCCCACGGACTATATGATAACGTACTCCAGGAAGATCTTTTACACGTCCCCCTCTTATTAATACGACGGAATGTTCCTGCAAATTGTGACCGATGCCAGGAATATATGCCGTTACCTCGATGCCATTTGTCAGCCTGACTCTGGCGACCTTTCTGAGCGCAGAATTGGGTTTCTTTGGAGTTGTAGTGTAAACTCTCGTACAAACACCTCTCCGCTGAGGGCAAGATTGCAACGCTGGAGCCGCAACCTTTTTACGTTGCTGTTCTCTACCTTTTCTTACTAACTGTTGGACTGTGGGCATTCATCCTCCCTACTTCGTTCAAGGCGAGTTCTTAGGCCTCAAGGAGTTGCTCGATCGCGGCCGGCTCTTCTTCGGGTAATGTTTCTGGGCTTCCGGCCGTCAATTCAGTATAACTTGGCGTCCCAGTTCCCGCGGGTATAAGTCGACCCATTATTATGTTTTCTTTCAAACCGAGGAGTTCATCCTTCTTTCCGTTTATAGCTGCCTCCGTCAGGACTTTGGTAGTTTCTTGGAAAGAAGCGGCAGAAATAAAACTGTCCGTAGAGAGACTAGCTTTCGTGATACCCATCAAAAGCGACTTTGCTTCAGGAGGCGTTCCGCCGTCAGAAAGCACTCGTTCTGTCTCTTCTTGAAATCTCCACTTTTCCACTTGTTCACCGACTAGAAAATCAGAGTCTCCGACAACCGTGACTAGCACTCGCCGCATCATTTGCCGGACAATGACCTCGATGTGCTTGTCGTGGATGCGCACGCCTTGTAGACGGTATATTTCTTGTATAGCATCCACCAGCGATTTAGCTAATTCGCGTTCTCCCATCACCCCTAATATATCGTGGGGATTAGAGGACCCGTCCATCAATGGCTCTCCCGGCCTTACATAGTCACCTTCCCGCACGCTGATGTGTTTGCCACGTGGGATTAAATACTCCCGAGCCTCCCCCACCTCTGGTGTGATTAACAGCTTTCTCTTTCCTTTCGTATCCTTACCAAATGAAACCACTCCCTCAATCTCGCTTATCACCGCGAACTCCTTCGGTTTACGCGCTTCGAATAGTTCGGCCACCCGAGGGAGCCCTCCCGTAATATCTTTAGTTTTCGTCGTTTCTCTGGGGATCTTGGCCAATACGTCGCCTGCTTCTACACGCTGTCCAGCGCTGACGTTCATGTTCGAACCGACTGGCAATAGATAACGTGCGTCCAGACCACTAGGCAATTTCGCCGTTTTGCCTGAACCATCCTTGATCGACACGCGAGGGCGCATATTAGGATCTCTGAATTCAATTATGACCCGTGTCGAAAGCCCTGTTCTTTCATCCACTTTCTCCTGCATCGTATTATCGTCAATGTCGCCGAATTTGATCTCGCCCCCTACCTCTGTAAGGATCGGGACAGTATAAGGATCCCATTCCGCAATTAGATCGTTCGCCTTCACTTTCCCACCATTTGGCTTTTTCAGTTTGGCCCCATATACTATCGAATATCGTTCACGTTCCCTCTCTCGGCCCGCTTCCAATTCCTCTACGACAGCCACTTCACCATTTCTATTCATCGCCACCAGGTCCCCATCGCGGTCAACGACCGTCTTCAAATTGATGTACCTCAGAAGCCCCTCATTACGCACCGTCAAAGTCGTTTGTTCAGCCCTTCTACTTGCCGTACCCCCAATGTGGAAGGTTCTCATGGTCAGCTGCGTTCCAGGTTCTCCAATCGATTGTGCAGCAATGATACCTACCGCCTCGCCTAAATGCACCTTGCGGCCACGGGCTAAATCTCGGCCATAACATAACGCGCAAATTCCGCGCCGGTTCGTGCATGTTAATGCGGAACGTATCCACACTTTTTCGATTCCAGCTTCCTCAATGAGCTTAACGCGTTCCTCGTCGATGTCTTCGTTTGAAGCAACAATGGTATCCTGAGTAAAAGGATCCCGTATGGCGTCTAGCGCAACGCGGCCGAGCACACGTTCCCCGAGACTTTCTATTATCTCACCGCCCTCGATTAACGGAGACATCTCAATACCGTCTATCGTCCCACAGTCCTGTTCACTCACCACCGAGTCTTGCGCAACATCGACTAACCGCCTGGTCAAATATCCGGAATTCGCCGTCTTAAGCGCCGTGTCTGCAAGCCCCTTACGCGCGCCATGAGTCGAGATGAAGTACTGCAACACCGACAGCCCCTCCCGGAAATTGGCGGTAATAGGAGTCTCAATAATTTCACCCGAGGGCTTTGCCATTAATCCACGCATCCCTGCGAGTTGCCTGATCTGTTGGGCGCTCCCACGCGAACCCGAATCTGCCATCATGTATATAGGGCTAAAGCCCTCCCTATCCTTCTGGAGTCCGCTAAACATTTCATTCGCCGCTTCATCAGTAACAGAGGCCCATGTATCCACTACTTTATTGTGGCGCTCTCCATCTGTAATGAGCCCTTTGGTGTACTGGCCCTGAATTTCCTGAAGCACCTTTTGCGCCTCATCTAACAGCGGCCCCTTTTCTGCAGGAATTACCATGTCTTTTATACCAATAGAAATTCCGGCCTTGGTCGCATGTTCAAACCCAAGATCCTTGAGTCGATCTGCAAAGATAACCGTCGCCTTATTCCCCGCTTTTCGAAAAGCAACGTCGATCAAGGCCCCCAGTTCTTTCTTCTTCATTACTTGATTAACATCGCTAAATGGTATTTCGTCCGGGACAATTTCGGAAAGGAGAATGCGCCCTACCGTCGTCTCGATTCGCGCGCCCTTCATCCTGACCACTATGCCCGCTTGTAGGTCAATTTCGCCTTGATCGTACGCTATACGCACTTCTTCTGAACAACTGAACGTTTTGCCAGAGCCACGTGCGCCTTCGCGCAAGCGAGTCATTGAGTAAAGACCGAGTACAATATCTTGGGTCGGCGCGATTATCGCCCGGCCGTTAGCCGGAGATAAGATATTGTTTGTAGACATCATTAGACTACGGGCCTCAACTTGGGCCTCGACAGATAACGGAATGTGGACCGCCATTTGATCGCCATCAAAATCCGCATTATATGCCATACAGACCAGCGGGTGTAACTGTATCGCCTTCCCTTCAATCAGTGTCGGTTCAAAAGCTTGAATGCCGAGGCGATGCAGCGTCGGTGCCCGATTAAGCAAAACCGGATGTTCTCGAATAACCTCGTCGAGGATATCCCATACCTCAGGAAGTTCTTTCTCGACCATCTTCTTCGCGCTTTTTATAGTTGTCGTGTAACCCCGTTCCTCCAACTTGTTGTAAATAAACGGCTTAAAAAGCTCGAGTGCCATGTACTTCGGTAAGCCGCACTGATGCAACCGAAGTTCCGGGCCAACAACGATCACGGAACGCCCTGAGTAATCAACTCGTTTACCGAGCAAGTTCTGCCGGAAACGGCCGCTTTTTCCTTTGAGCATATCGGACAAGGATTTAAGCGGGCGCTTATTTGGTCCCGTTAACGGACGACCACGCCGTCCGTTGTCGAAAAGCGCATCAACTGCTTCCTGAAGCATACGCTTCTCGTTTCTAATAATAATGTCCGGTGCGCTCAACTCCATGAGCCGTTTCAGTCGATTGTTACGATTTATGACTCGCCGATACAGGTCATTCAGATCGGAAGTAGCAAAGCGGCCCCCGTCCAACGGCACCAAGGGCCGGAGATCAGGCGGAATAACGGGGACGACTTCGAGTATCATTTCTTCAGGCAAATTTCCGGAATGGCGAAATGCGTTAACGACCTTGAGCCGCTTGGCTGCTTTTTTCCGCCGAGCTTCGCTCGAAGTCTCAATCATTTCTACGCGCAACTCACGCGCTAGCTCTTCAAGGTCAAAATCCCTAAATAACTCGCGAATCGCCTCAGCCCCCATACCTGCCCGGAAGCTACCCGGGCCAAATTCTTCCACTGCCTGTCTGTAACGGTTTTCGCTTAACAACTCCTTTTTTTTGAGCGTGGTTTCACCCGGATCCACAACTATGAATGATTCGAAGTATAAAACCCGCTCTAGGTCCTTTAGTGTCATGTCCATCAGCGTCCCTATCCTGCTAGGGAGGCTTTTTAGAAACCATATGTGCGCAACAGGGCTAGCCAGGTCAATATGGCCCATTCTTTCGCGACGAACTTTCGATTGGATAACTTCCACTCCACATTTTTCGCACACGACACCCCTATGACGCATGCGTTTATACTTCCCGCAATTACACTCATAGTCTTTGGTCGGACCAAAAATTTTTGCGCAGAATAGACCGTCTCTCTCAGGCTTAAAAGTCCTATAGTTTATTGTCTCAGGTTTCTTGACCTCGCCATGGGACCAAGAACGAACCAAATCCGCGGACGCGAGCGACACCCGAATCGCGTTAAAACGGACAGGATTTTGGGGTTTCTCGAAAAGACCCATAAAATCTTCCATTGTGCCTCCCCTTGTCCTATTGGTTTTCTTCTTTCAACTCTACGTTGAGAGCCAAGCTCTGCAACTCACGAATCATAACATTGAAAGATTCCGGCAATCCCGGCTCAAGTATATTTTCGCCCTTGACTATCGCCTCATACATACGTGTTCTCCCAGCCACATCATCAGATTTAACAGTGAGCATCTCTTGCAAGCTATACGCGGCTCCGTACGCTTCGAGCGCCCATACTTCCATCTCGCCTAAGCGTTGTCCGCCGAATTGAGCTTTGCCGCCTAGAGGCTGTTGCGTAACTAACGAATAAGGTCCGGTCGACCGTGCATGAATTTTGTCTTCGACAAGATGATGCAGTTTAAGGATATACATCACACCCACAGTGACCGGCTGCTCAAACTGTTCCCCGTTTCTCCCATCAAAAAGCTTTGTTTGTCCGGACTCCGGCAAACCTGCCTTTTCCAAGAGAGAAAATATTTCCTTCTCAGGCGCACCATCGAAAACAGGAGAAGCGACATGTGATCCTTTTTCCGAACGATGAGCGAGCTTTTAGAGCTCAGCGATGCGAAGCGC
>CAZSWX010000157.1:0-5833 GCA_964610865.1 uncultured Enterobacteriaceae bacterium | reverse complement strand
TGGCGCGCGGCATGGATGTTAGACCAAGGGATTCGGAACAATCTCGAGGCCTCTATGGCCAAGGCAAAGGCAGGCAGCATGGTTACGCACGTGACCCAAAAGGCAGTAGAACTACTGGGACCAATTGGTTTCTCACGCAAACTACTCCTGGAAAAATGGATGCGGGACGCAAAAATTAGCGATATTTACGAGGGCACCCAGCAGATCAATCTACTAATCATTGCCCGAAGGATTCTCGGTTATTCGGGCAAAGAGCTGAACTAAAGGTCATTTGTTCAAACTGTTATGCAAATCATAGGTCATAGAGGAGCAGCAGGCCTTGCACCGGAAAATACCCGGGCTAGTTTCGACAAAGCACTCTCTTTAGGTGTAGATGCCATCGAAACGGACGTTCACGCCACGAAAGACGGAGAACTCGTCTTAATTCACGACAAGGATCTCAGTCGCACAACAAACGGCAGTGGAACGGTGCAAGATACTATGTGGTCAACAATAAAGACGTTGGACGCTGGTGTTTGGTTTAGTAAAGAACACACGGGCGAACGCGTTCCCCGGCTCAGCGAAACTCTTTCACATTACGGCAAAAGGACACACATTGTGCTCGAGGTCAAACAAGCCGGTATAGAATCTCGTGTGCTCCAGATGGTCAAAGATATGGACCTTCTCGAGGATGTCACCTTCTCTTCGTTTTTTCCTTCCATCGTGAAGAACCTAAAAGACAACGCGCCGGAAGCAAAGGTCGGCTCTCTGACTATCGATGCCAAACCTGAGACAACCCAACGGGTCCTAGACGCGGGGCTCGATCAGATATGCCCTCCGGCCCCTTTTCTCACGACCAAACTAGTAGAGCATTGGCACGCAAGCGGGCTAGAAGTTCGAGCCTGGGGCATAAAGGACGACGCGCTCATGCACACCGCCATTCAAGTTGGAGTGGACGGTATGACGGTAGACTTTCCTCACCGTTTGATCAGGGCATTAGGTCGGTCAGTAAATGACTAATGCCAGGAAGCGACCAAGACGCTTTGGATGGGTTCGTGTAGACAAGTTCAATTGAAATTAGCGTAAGGTCAGCATCGAAAAATCACGATATCTTTGGGGTATAAGGTCGCATCCAGTCCATGTTGACCCGCTATCCACTCCATAGTAGTTGGGGCATAGAACGCAACGTGAGTCGCGTCCCGCTTGTAGTACCAATCTGCAAATTGCATTTCCTCCACTAACCGCTGTGTCATCACCGCCAGCAACCCTCCTTGCTTCACTGACCGTACTAGTAGTGTCCAGTCCTCGCCCGGTTGGGTGAAGTGTTCCACAGTTTCACTGCACAAGACGAAATCATATTTTCGCTCCAATACTGCCGGGTCCGCAGCGAATAAAGGGTCATAATTCCTGATTCTAAAACCCCTCTGCGCCATAATATTTCCCATTGTCGGTGAAGGACCACAGCCAAAGTCCAGACCGTCTGCGCGAGCCGCGAGCCTGGGAACAACTATGTTGACAAGCCGCACCAAAAACTCACGATACCCCTCGTAACCTGGTTGCCCTGGTCGATTTCTATGCTTGTTGTAACGTACACGCGCGTCTTCGGATGATAAATGATATCGAGGCGGTACGAAAACAAGGAGACAAGTAGTACACCTCCAGTAGACGCGAGCAGGTTCCGAATAATACAACCCTACGTCCGACTGTAGGCACAGCGGGCACCGCAGCGGCTTTTCCAAGGCATAGTTTCTATGACTTTCCAGGGTCTCCACGCGTTATCCCGCCCTGTCCGTATCTATTTGCCACCATTTCATGGGGGTCGACTCTTCCTTTTCCGAGAACTATAAGAACTATTTTTGTGCGAGCCAACGCGCTCGGGTACGGTCACGTAGATCCCTTTTCCGCGTTTCATCGGACAGCTTCCAGACTTGTCACGCAAGTAGAACTGTAATGCTCGGGGTAACTCTGCAAATGGTCTTATTAGTCCGGTAGCGTATACCACCAGAGATCAAAGACCGTGATTTCTTTCACTATTGGTCACGGTATCACCAGGCGTCAGCTTCTCGACGAAAATACCGTTTTTCAGATTCTGCGCTAGTACAACAGTGAAGAGAGACATGGGGTGTGTCTTAAAACTCTTCTCGATTCGAACCGGGATTCCCTCGAACGCCTGTTTAAGTCGTAACGATGCACTCCACCCAAGTCGCCGAGTAATGGGATCTAAAGCCCCAACGATAGGCCCAAGAATAGGCTTGGTTGTCCGGAAGTGATTGATGATTGCGATCTTACCGTTCGGCTTGCAAACTCTGTGTATCTCACTCATCATGCGAATAGGATCCGGAACCACACTTATGACGTGGAATGAGGTCACGTAGTCAAAAGAATCATCAGGAAAATCAAGATTCATCGCATCCATCGTCAGAAGACGAAAATGGTCCCAGTCGTTCACGCGGGCGCGCTGTCGCGCTCGTTCTAGCATTCCAGGCGCAAGATCAACCCCCGTAACCTCACAATCGGGCGGGTAGGCCCCCATCGACAATCCCGTCCCAACTCCAACTTCGAGCACATGGGCACCAGACCGAATTTTTAGGCTACGCACCACCGCTTCGATACGATCTGTGAAGAAACGCGAGAAAATTCGGTCGTAAAGATGTGAAAATTCCGAATAAATCTTACTTTCGTGAGCATTCGGGTTCTCCCGACCATTCTGTCCAGCTAACACGCGTATTATCCCCCAAAACGCCTCGTACTAAACACTATTTTTCACGGTTATGGGTATAATCCCCCTCAAGGACACCCCTATTCTATGAACCCCGGCCCAGAAATAAGACCGATCAGCCCGCGCGGTCAAACCACAACCCAAAATTGGCGACAATGTCCCTGCAAATTAACGGAGTTACTGTTTTCAAATCCCGCACACGAAGCTGTAGCGTTGACCGACCGTTCCACGTATTAATCGACGGGGTATAAAGCAGCTCAACCTTTCCTCCACCCTCAATGGCCGCGTCACCCATTCCGAACCAGATTGCGTCGATCGCGTGCCCTTCTTCACTTGCACGCAACGCCAACTTTAGATGACCTACTTTGCCATTCGACAAGTCACCCACAGTCCTTACTTTTAAGACTTCCACATTCCGGGCGCGAAACACCGGCTCAGGATTGCCCTGACCATGCGGCTCCAGTGTGTCCAAAACATTCAACAAATCCGGTCGCACCTGGCCCAGGTCAAGATCTTGATCGAATTCGACGACTGGTAACAGGTCCGATTCTCTCAACTGTGTTCGGGCAAAAGATTCAAACGCCTCGGCAAAGGTTTCCACGTCGTCTTTTCGTATGGACAATCCCGCTGCGCGCTTGTGACCACCATACCCTTGCAACCACTGTGAACAGGCTTTTATCCCTTCGTAGAGGTTGAAAGTGGCGCCACACCGTCCAGAACCTTTTCCCATCTCGCCATCGAGAGCAATCAGGATCGTCGGACGGCCGTATCTTTCTAACAAACGTGAGGCAACGATACCAATCACCCCGGCATGCCACGACGAAGAAGCAAGAACCACCGTGTACCCAAGCCCCCGATCTAGCGCGGCCTGCACCATAAGAACCGCATCTTGTAGGATCTGGTCTTCGATGGCACGCCTTTCTACATTCTCTTGTTCGAGGTACGCCGCCAGTTTATTTGCCTCTTCCGAATCACGGGTTGTTAATAATTCAACCGCCTTCGTCGCATCGGCAAGGCGACCCCCAGCGTTTATCCGTGGCCCTAGCTTATACCCGATGTAACTCGCTCCGATCTCACTATCTCCGCTCACGGCCCGCAACGCACAAATCCCCGGCCTTTTACTTTTAGACAACTGTCGAATCCCGTGTGTCACGATGACTCGATTTTCCTCGGTTAGGGGGACAAGATCAGCAACGGTACCTAGGCACACTAAGTCCAAATACAACTTTAAGTCGGGGACTCTTGGCTCACCGCGCGCGCGCAGCTTCATACGCAGCCCCATCAGTAAATAAAATGCTACTCCGGCCCCGGACAAACCCGAGAAAGAAAAAGGACAATCGGGTTCCATAGGGTTTAGCACCGCATATGCCGGAAGCTTCTCGTCCGGAACATGATGGTGGTCACAAACTATCACGTCGATACCCAGTTCTTGCGCTCGCAGAATTTCCTTGTGGCCCGACGCGCCGCAGTCGGCAGTAACGAGCACACCAACACCCGCTTCCGCCAGCTGTTCGATAGCAGGCATATTTAACCCATAGCCTTCTCTCGTGCGATGCGGAATGTACAGTAGTGGCTCCATCCCGATCTCCCTAAGAAACAGCAGAAGGATTGAACTACCCGTAACTCCGTCAACATCATAATCTCCCCAAACGCACACCAGTTCTCCTTCATTCCTGGCGCGCAAGAGTCGTTCAGTAGCTCTGTCCATATCTGGGAAGAGAAGTGGTGATCGTAAGCCGGTTCGTAAGCGCGGATTCAAAAAAGCATCCACTTTTTCGACCGAGTCTATTCCTCTGCCGGCCAACAAGCTGGCCCGAAGTCGCGTCAGAGGTTTTCCCGAAGGGTCTCGGGCACTTTCTATCTTCCGTATAAGCGCCGGATCGACGGCCCGTTTGATCCATTTCTTTTCGAATCTCTGGCCGACTTTTATCACTTCTTCGAAACCTTCTTTTCCCAGAGCAACACGACTGGGCTAGCCACATAAATGGAGGAGTAGGTGCCAACAGTCATACCAACCAACAAAACGAGGGCGAAGGCATGAATGACAGATCCACCTAAGAAAAATAGCGCCAAGATAACCATCAACACCGTACCGGTCGTTATTACCGTCCGGCTCAAAGTCTCGTTAATGCTACGATTAATGATAGTGTGCATTGTCTCGCGCCGAAGCTTACGCATGTTCTCACGAACGCGGTCACACACAATAACCGTGTCATTCACGGAGTATCCAATTACCGTCAAGAGCGCAGCTACGACCGTCAAATCAAATTCTACGTCGGCGATAAGCAAGGCCGTAACCGTGACGAGAACATCATGTATCAAAGCAACGCCGGCCCCGACGCCGAAACGGGGTTCAAATCGGAAAGCAATGTAGCCCCCCATCATCACGGTCGCAAAAATAACCGCTAATATACCTTTGCGACGGAGATCTTCCCCTACTTTCGGCCCCACACTCTCGACTCTCCTCACATTAAACGCCTCGCGGCCATACCCGTTTGTTAAGCTCTCACGGATCCGATTTGAAAAGTTTTCCGCGCCCGTTTCGGATTTCGGTATTCTGATCATGAACTCGTCTCCGTCCTGACCAAAATCTTGGACCGTCACTTCCGGGATCTCGGTCCCTGAAACAACCGCACGTATACTGCCTGCGCTCGTCTGCTCCAAAAATTTTACGTGAACGATGGTACCGCCGGCGAAGTCTACACCGTAGTTCAGTCCGCCCCTGTATATGAACGCTACGGCCCCAACCGTTATAAGCAAGGCCGATAAGGCATAAGCTCCCTTGCAGTAGTGCAAAAAATCAATTTTGGTTTCGCTGCTTATAAGTTCCATGGCCTCTATCCCTCCATAAAAGTCGGCGCATCAACCCAGCTCAGATACTCAGTGTGTTAAGACGCCGTTTCGCCAAAAAACAATCATAAACGACACGAGTGCAAAACACTGTAGTAAAAACGGTACTTATGATTCCGATGCACAGAGTGACCGCAAAACCCTTTATCGGACCGGACCCGAATTGGAAAAGAATCAGCCCGGACAAGAAGGTCGTGATGTTTGAGTCAAAAATTGCTGGCAGCGCGCGCTCGTACCCCGAGTCCACCGCGGCCCTGGCGCCCTTACCCATGCGAACCTCTTCCC
>CAZSWX010000156.1:0-5852 GCA_964610865.1 uncultured Enterobacteriaceae bacterium | reverse complement strand
AGGTCCACGTCCCAGAGGATATGACTTTCGCCGTAAAATTGATTAAGCTTTTCTATGCGAATCATGTTCCATTTTGGATCGGCAGGCGAGTGTCCTTGAGGCTACTCACCCAAATACACCTCGACGACACGCCGGTCTTTCTGCACATCGTTCATATTGCCCTCCGCTAGTACAGCTCCTTCGTGCAAAACCGTGACCTTGTGTCCTAAACTGCGAACAAACTCCATATCGTGTTCCACCACTAGTACGGTATGTTTACCTGCAAGCGACACCAACAACTCCGCCGTGCGCTCCGTTTCTTGAAGCGTCATGCCTGCAACCGGCTCGTCAACGAGGAGTAATTGTGGGGCTTGCATTAGTAACATACCTAACTCGAGCCACTGCTTCTGCCCGTGCGACAGGAGGCCGGCACGGGTGTCCAAATGCTCCAATAGTCCGATAGTTCCGGCAGTAGCGGAAATGGAATCTTGTTGTTCCCCGCTTAGCTTCGCCCGTAACGTTGTCCACACGGTCTTTCTCGTTCGCATAGCCAATTCTAGGTTTTCGAAAACCGTGTGGCCATGGAAGACCGTGGGCCGCTGGAACTTGCGACCTATGCCCGCCAGCGCTATCTCATATTCGGACATTTGCGTCAGATCTAAATTATTCCCAAAAAAGACGGTGCCAGTGTCAGGACGCGTCTTCCCTGTTATCACATCCATTAGAGTTGTTTTGCCGGCTCCATTGGGCCCAATTAGACAGCGTAGTTCGCCGGCATCGAGATAAAATGTGAGAGCGTCCAGAGCCTTAAAACCATCAAAGCTCACAGTCACATTCTCGACATACAAAATGACACCATGACTAGTGTCTAACCCAGGACCAGCGACATGCGCACCTGTGTAGCTACCCCCGTGGTCGACCTTTTCGCCTCGTTTTCCCGACGCCCTGTTTTCTGTCATTTACGATTACTCTGGTCGTGAAGATGAATCTTTAACGCGGAACAAGCCGCCAATCCCGGAAGGGAAGAACAGTGTGACTACGATAAAGAGAGTGCCGAGAATATACAACCATAAGTCAGGAAATGCCGCCGTACACCAGCTCTTGGCACCATTTATCAAGAAGGCGCCAATCAGCGCCCCGGAGAGCGTGCCACGACCTCCTACCGCCACCCAGACGGCCATTTCTATGGAATTTGACGGTTGCATCTCGCTCGGATTAATAATCCCGACCTGGGGAACGTACAAGGCGCCGGCCAAGCCGCACAGCATTGCCGATAGAGTCCATAGGAATAATTTGTAGCTGTGGGGGTTGTATCCGCAAAACATTAGCCGGCTTTCTGCATCGCGTACCGCTGTCACGACTCGTCCTAGCTTCGATTTAACCAGAAAGCGGCATCCGATGTATGCAAGTATTAGTACGAGTGCAGAGGCGAGGTACAAGCCGATTTTCGTAGAGTGATTCTGCAACGAAAAACCGAGCAAACGCTTAAAATCTGTAAGGCCGTTATTACCACCGAAGCCCGTATTGTTTCTAAAAAAGAGAAGCATTAGGGCATAGGTCATAGCCTGAGTTATGATGGAAAAGTAGACTCCCCGTATACGGGATCTGAATGCGAAATACCCAAATATGTAGGCGAGAAAGGCGGGGACGAACAATGCCATTGTCATAGCAAAACCGAAATTGCTAAAACCAGACCAGTACCACGGGAGCTCTTTCCAATCTAAAAAGACCATGAAATCGGGTAATTCGCTACGGTAGACGCCCTCCGTCCCAATAGCACGCATCAAGTACATGCCCATGGCGTAGCCGCCGAGTGCAAAGAAAACTCCGTGTCCCAGGCTCAGTATCCCGGCGTAACCCCATATTAAGTCAACAGCTAGGGCGACGAGGGCATAACACATGAACTTCCCAAGTAAAGGGATAAAGTAGTCAGGAACGTGCAGCGCGGAGTTGCTGGGCAATTGGTTTAACAGCGGTATACCCAAAAGCATCACGCATGCGAATAGACTCAAAAGAGCCCATTCGCGATTACTGCCAAGTCTAACCGATTTCCTGGGCCCGGTCGTGCTCTTACCCGGGTTCGTAAGCGAGTCTTGAGAACCGGTATGGGACTCGCCCGATCTTTGAGAATTTGTTGTTTTGGCCACGGGCTTAGCTTTCTGCCAGGCGCCCCTTAAGTGCAAACAGACCCTGAGGTCGTTGCTGAATAAAAAGGACAATAAATATCAGTACGCCGATCTTGCCCAGGACAGCCCCTGCCACCGGCTCGAGAAATTTGTTCACCATGCCTAAGGTGAGGGCCCCCACTACCGTGCCGGCAATGTTTCCTACGCCGCCGAGCACTACCACCATAAACGAGTCTACGATGTACAATCGTCCAAGCTCGGGACCAACATTACCAATCTGTGAGAGGGCAACGCCCCCGAGCCCAGCAATGCCGGAGCCGAGGCCGAAGGTCCAAGCGTCTACGCGAGACGCGGAGACCCCCATGCACGAGGCCATAGGCCTATTTTGGGTAACCGCGCGTACTTGAAGGCCGAGTTGGGTCCGTTGGAGAATCAACCACACTAGGCCAACTACCAGAGTAACGAACAGTATGATGGCCAATCGACTGTAGGGGAGGACAACACCATACAAAACCTCTGTCCCGCCTGACAACCAGGCCGGGTTCGCGACTTGTACATTTTGTGCACCAAAAATGAGCCGCACGCTCTGTATGAGGACTAAACTGATACCCCAAGTGGCCAGTAAGGTCTCTAGCGGGCGCCCATATAAAAAGCGTATGACTCCGCGCTCTAGGATCATGCCAGCTAGAAGGCAGACGACGAAAGCTACAGGAACGGCAAGGATCAAGTACCAATCGAACCAGTTCGGGAGGTAGTCCGCAAAAAAGCCTTGTACAACGTATGTGGCGTAGGCTCCCAACATCAGCATCTCGCCATGTGCCATGTTGATGACGCCCATAAGACCAAAAGTTATACCAAGTCCTAATGCAGCTAGGAGGAGAACACTACCAAGGCTAATGCCATAAAAGAGGTTTCCGACACCGCTAATAAGGAGTTGTTTTCGTTCGAAACTTGCGAGCGTCTCTTCGGCAGCATTGCGTACGTCTTCCTCTTTTTCCGTGAAAGACCCGTCCGCGGATACTTCAAGCAAGTCTTCGAGTTGCGGCCGAAGCCCGAGATTGCCAGAATCAGCAATCATTGCAATTGCGCGGAGGCGTTCGGATTTGACAGGGCTACGCAGCTGCATTTGCGCAAGCGCTACCCCAAGTGCCTTCTGCACCTCGTCATTCTCTTCTTTGTCGAGAGCGGCCTGAAGTGGCTCTAACATTTCTGGCCTTGGACGTTTGGTAAGTTCCGCGGTGGCGGCGAGGCGCACGGAAGCTGAGGGGGAGGCTAGCTGTAGTTGAGCAATAACGGGACGTAGAGTACGCCTGATAGAGTTATTAATGCGCGGTTTCCGGAGCGCGGAACTATCGATAGTCGCGGCGGGATTTCCCATTACGTCGAGGAGGCCAGCCTCGCTGTCGATGTATAAGTTACCTTTCGCGTCTACGCGGAGGTTGCGGCTCCCGAGCGCTTCTAGGGCTGGTAAGGCGGCCGGATCGTTGATCCTCCCCAGTTCCTCAATCGCCTTCTTCATTTCCTTGCGACTTCTCTCACCAAGTCGGTTCAGGGAATGCATGAGGGTATCTTCGTCGCCGATTACCGGTAGGGTGCTGAGTAACAGAAAGGTACTAAGCAAAAGAATAAGCGATCGGACTTTCATTCCGCTTTTTAATTCTTCCCGGAGTGCCGGGTGACCTCGGGGTGGTATAAATACCGCCCCGAGGCAGTGTTTCGTTAACTCGCGACCCAGGTTGGTCTGAGGCGAGGCCTGTCTAGCAAGGGCTAAACCGGCTCCGCCGCGCGAATCTTAGTTGCTGAATTTTGGCTCCGTGCAGTTACCACAGACCCACGGGTACGTCCAGTCGGCCACCTTTTCTGCACTATCTGGAATGAACGGACTCCAAGCGTCAGCACGGACCGGCCCCTCTGTATTCCACACGATGTCGAACTGGCCATCTTCACGAACTTCGGCGATCAATACCGGCTTGTGGAGGTGATGGTTTTTCGCGTCCATGACAATGTCGAAGCCTGAAGGCGCTCTTACTACTTGATTGCCGACGGCTTGGCGGACGGCATCTATCTCGGTGGTCCCAGCTTGTTCGACCGCCTGCGCCCACATGCGAATACCTATGTAGGTGGCTTCCATGGGGTCGTTGGTCACACGCTTGTCCCCACCGGGTAGGTTGTGTTTCTTAACATAGGCCTGCCATTTCGAAACAAAGGATTTGTTCTCCGGAGTATCCACCGACATGAAGTAATTCCATGCGGCGAGGTGCCCGACGAGAGGCTCGGTATCAATACCCCGTAGTTCCTCTTCCCCAACCGAGAAAGCCACTACCGGAATATCCTCCGCCTTGAGCCCCTGATTTGCAAGTTCTTTGTAGAACGGGACATTCGAATCCCCATTTATGGTCGACACGACCGCAGTCGATTTCCCGACTGCAAACTTCTTGATGTCAGCGACAATCGTCTGATAGTCACTGTGTCCGAAGGGGGTGTATAGTTCCATAATATCGTCTTTCGCCACACCCTTGGACTCAAGGAAATAGTTTAAGATTTTGTTAGTTGTCCTAGGGTAAACGTAATCGGTCCCAAGTAAGACCCACCGCTGTGCACCGCCGCCGTCCTCGCTCATGAGGTATTCTACGGCAGGGATGGCTTGTTGGTTCGGTGCGGCACCCGTATAGAACACGTTGAAGGAGGACTCTTCACCCTCGTATTGGACCGGATAAAACAGGAGTCCGTTTAATTCTTCGAACACGGGCAAAACTGACTTGCGCGAGACCGAGGTCCAGCAGCCGAATGTCACAGCCACTTTTTCTTGTTGGATCAGTTCACGGGCCTTTTCCGCAAAAAGGGGCCAGTCGGATGCGGGATCGACGACGACAGGTTCCACCTGACGACCCAACAGTCCGCCCGCATCGTTAATTTCCTCTATCGCCATAAGGGCGACGTCTTTCAGGGAAGTTTCACTAATTGCCATCGTGCCACTCAAAGAGTGGAGTATGCCGACCTTAATGGCATCTGCGGCATGAGAGACCGGGCCAGTGAATAGAATCAAAGAGGTTATAATACCTGCTAGCCCGAAGAACCGAAGGCGTTGACCAACTCTGGCTTCCCTTATCTGTCTATGTGTAGTCATGAGAATATGCTCCTTATGTCATTTCTCTAAAACAAAACTTGCGTTTGTACACGGAATCGGCTGGCGCTCGTGCTTTTAGCAGAGAACGGATCGCCGTCCAGGAAACTATAATCCACTTGTAGTTTTACATTGTGGCCATACAAGTAATAGTTGAACCCTCCTGTGTACTCTCTATGGTCGCCGGCTGTTCTCGTGTTGTTGGCGAACTGGAAGTCCACCCCGGAAACTCGGCCGGCCAATTCCAACTTGTCTGTAAGGTAGTAGCCGAGCTGCCCGTAGTAGCCCCAGTCGTGGCCGGTTTCGCTAACGTAGTGGTGGTTATTTCGACGGAAGTAGCCCGCGCCCTGCAAAGTAAAACCCTGATAGCGAAAACCACCGTCTATGGTTACGTTGGTGGTACGGTCCCCGTCGCGTACGTTTTGAAAGCCGGATCCTTCGTCCACCGGGTTAAATGCGGCCGCGATTCCTATGGACAATTGGGGCGTCTGTGCCGGTGTGGGTGAGCTTTCCAGATATCCGTACGGATCAAGGACATCGTATTCTAGACGACCTTGCCACGCGACTTCTCCGCCTTGATTTTGTTGGCCTCCTGCGTCTAGTGCCCTAATGCTATTGGTGAC
>CAZSWX010000155.1:0-5895 GCA_964610865.1 uncultured Enterobacteriaceae bacterium | reverse complement strand
TTCATGATATTTAACCAAACAACTCTTTCACCTTATCAAAAAAGCTCTTCGAGATTGGGTGCACATCGTCACCATCTAATCGGGCGAACTCCTCAAGTAATTCCTGTTGCCGCTCCCCAAGCTTCGTGGGAGTTTCCACCTTCACGCGAACGAGTTGATCCCCTCGCCCTCCGCCTCTAAGATCCACCACCCCTTTTCCTCGCAAACGAAAAACGCTCCCGGACTGCGTCCCTGCAGGGACTTTCATTTTTATCTTCCCCTCTAGCGTCGGTGCCTCAATATTTGCACCAAGAGCCGCTTGGGGGAAGCTAATCGGAAGTTCGCAGATCACTTCCGTATCTTGTCGATCAAACAACGGATGCTCCCGCACCTCCACCATAACGTACATATCGCCCGGCACTCCACCGGCGGGGCCGGCCTCGCCCTCGCCTCTCAACTTGAGGCGTGAACCGTTATCCACGCCTCCAGGCACTTTAATTTGGAGATTGGACGTCTTGCGTACTGCTCCCGCACCACGGCACTCGGGACAGACTTCATGAATCGTCGCGCCTTGACCGCGGCACTCGTTACAAGTGCGCGCGACAGTGAAGAAGCCTTGTTGGAACCTTACCTGGCCCGTGCCTTGGCAAGTTCCACACCGTTGTGGCGACGTACCCGGTTTCGCCCCACTCCCCTCGCACTTCCGGCAAACAGTCTTCCGGGGCACAGACACTGTCTTTTCTGTCCCGAACGCGGCTTCTTCAAAAGAGATCTCAATGCTGTAGCTCAAGTCCTCGCCGCGTGATTGACGGGTCCGACCCGAGCGTCCTCCACCGAAAAAATCACCAAATATATCTCCAAATATGTCCTCAAAATTATTCGAAAAATCAAATCCGCCACTAAAGCCGGCCCCTCCTTGTTCAAATGCGGCGTGTCCAAACCTGTCGTACTTCGCCCTTTTTTCGGTGTCACTCAAAACCTGGTACGCTTCCGAAAGCTCCTTAAACTTCTCCTCGGCCGCCTTGTCCCCTGGGTTACGGTCCGGATGGTACCGCAAGGCCGCCTTTCGGTAAGCTTTTTTCAGCTCTTCCCCGTCAGCACTACGACCCACTCCCAAAAGCTCATAATAGTCGTCTTTTGTTGCCATACCTCACCATGCACCTATAAAACGAAGACCCCCATTCCGTAGCATATCCGGCAAATGGGGGTCTCTTCAGAAGGCCAGCTATTGCGAAATGTTCTAACACCATCTCGCATAAATGTTTCGAAGGTCACTTAACTTCTTCGAAGTCAGCATCCACGACGTTATCATTCTCTTTTTTATTATTCGCGCCGGCACCACCGCCAGTGGGATCATCATCACCTTTATCTTGCCCCTGTGTATCTTCAGATTGTTCCTGAGCCGCCTGCGCATACATAGCCTCGGCGAGCTTATGCGAGACCTGGGTCAGTTCTTCCGTCGCCGACTTCATCGACTCCGTATCGTCGCCTTCCAAAGCTTTTTTGGCAGTTTCAACGGCCGCTTCTATCTTGCTAGCCGTCTCGGAATCTATCTGATCTTTGTGGTCGACCATGGACTTCTCAGTGGAGTAGACTAGCGAATCGAGCTGATTGTGCACCTCTATTCGCTCCTTTTTCTTTTGGTCTTCCTCGGCATGCGATTCCGCATCTTGGACCATTTCCTGTATTTCTTCTTCAGACAATCCGCTCGAAGCAGTTATTTGTATAGATTGTTCCTTTCCCGTCCCCAAATCCTTTGCATTGACATGCACAATCCCGTTAGCGTCGATATCGAAAGTAACCTCTACTTGTGGCACCCCTCTTGGCGCGGGCGGAATACCCACTAAATCAAACTGCCCCAAGAGCTTATTATCAGCTGCCATTTCTCGCTCGCCCTGGTGTACGCGTATCGTTACCGCAGTTTGACTATCAGCCGCGGTAGAAAATACCTGACTCTTTTTAGTCGGAATCGTCGTATTCTTTTCTATCAGCCGCGTGAACACTCCTCCCAAGGTCTCGATACCCAAAGAAAGTGGCGTCACGTCTAGCAGGAGCACGTCCTTAACGTCTCCGGTGAGCACACCACCCTGAATACCTGCGCCTACGGCCACCACTTCATCGGGGTTCACTCCCTTATGCGGTTCCTTACCGAATATTCTCTTTACACTTTCTTGAACAGCCGGCATACGGGTCATCCCGCCAACCAAAACTATTTCGTCTATTTGCTGAGCGGAGAGTCCTGCATCTTTCAGCGCCGTAATACAAGGCGCATCCAGTCTCCCAAGCAAATCTTCACAGAGACTCTCTAACTTGGTCCTCGTCAGTTTTAACGTCAAGTGCTTAGGCCCGCTCTGGTCCGCAGAAATAAACGGCAAGTTTATCTCTGTTTCCATAGAGGAAGACAGTTCGCATTTTGCCTTTTCTCCCGCTTCTTTCAGCCGCTGCAAAGCCATGCGATCTTTACGCAGATCGACACCCTGATCTTTTTTAAATTCGTCGGCCAGATAATCTATAATATGTTGGTCAAAGTCGTCGCCGCCCAAAAACGTGTCCCCGTTCGTCGCCTTAACTTCAAAGACCCCATCTCCTACTTCTAATATCGAAACGTCAAACGTGCCGCCTCCAAGATCGAACACGGCTATCTTCTCGTCCTTTTTCTTATCGAGCCCGTAGGCTAAAGAAGCTGCTGTCGGTTCATTTATAATCCGTTGGACGTTAAGTCCGGCGATACGGCCGGCGTCCTTAGTAGCCTGGCGTTGCGAATCATTGAAGTATGCAGGAACAGTAATCACCGCATCGGTTACTGGTTCTCCCAAGTAATCCTCTGCAGTTTGCTTCATTTTCTGAAGGGTAAAAGCGGAGATTTCCGGCGGGCTATACTGTTTACCTCGACTCTCAACCCACGCATCTCCATTTTCTGACTTTACAACCTGATACGGCAACAACTCTTTAGCCTTTTCCACTTCGGCATCCTCAAAGCGGTGGCCAATCAAACGCTTTATAGAGAAGATGGTGTTTTCGGGATTAGTGACCGATTGTCTGCTCGCTATCTGCCCAACGAGCCTCTCACCGCTGTCAGAAAAAGCAACTACAGAGGGGGTCGTTCTATTTCCCTCCGCGTTCGTAATAACTGTGGGTTCTCCGCCTTCCATCACCGCCACGACCGAGTTCGTTGTTCCCAGATCTATCCCAATTACCTTTCCCATAGATTTCTCCTTACTTACCCCGAACAATCAATGCGGTTACGTTTTCTACAGGTTATTTAATCATCGCGCGACCTGTTCGCAACCGCGCTCAACCTCCAAAACCAGATCTGGTCATTCTTCCGCTATTGGAGCTTTAGAAACGCACACCATCACCGGCCGTAACAACCGGTCGTACAACTTGTAACCCGCCTGCAACTCTTGCAAAACCGTGTTTGGAGGTGATTCATCACTCTCCATCTGCGTCACCGCCTCATGGCAGCTTGGGTCAAACGCCTCACCTTCTGCGAATATCCTCGAAATGCCATGTTTTTCTAATGTATCCAGAAACAGACGCAATGCCAGCTCGACACCTTCTATGAGAGGGCTTCCCTCGTCAGTTTCTCTACCGTGCGCTATCCCGCGTTCCAGGTTATCGATTACCGGCAAAATATCCCGAAGCAGCGGATCCGATGCAAAACGCAGAGCATCGCTTTTTTACCGCAGCATTCGCCGTCTAAAATTCTCTAATTCAGCTCTATCTCTAAGCATTTTGTCGTAATTCTCTTGGGCCTGTTCCCGTTTTGCGTCCAACTCGATCCTCAGTTCCGCGACTTCCTCCTTAACACGTATTAGCTCATCGACATTCACTTCACTTCCGCCCCCCCCATCTTCACGCTCTTCTCCGGGGTTTCCCGCCAGAGCGGACGCCTCCGCCGCATATTCAGAGGCCTGCGCTTCTGTGATTTCCCTCTCGACTCTGTGCCGGTTTGTATCTTCGGCCTCACCCTTTTCTTCGCTAGACCCGACGTAATTATCGCCCTCAATATGCCTATCCGTCTTTTTTTCGGGGGTCTCCCTCTCCAAGTCAGGTGCCGATTTTTCAGATAGAGGATTTTCCATATTACCCATATTCTTTTTGTTCTCCTTACGCCCTTTCCTCCCGTTCCGACAATTGTATATTTCCTCGCTTTTCCTTCAGGATATGGTACAGATAGAGGCGCTTCTACAAATGTAAGAATGGCTCCCGAGACTGTCAAGGCAAATATGTTAGAAGAGAAAAATCCCGCAATAGTACTCCGAGTAAAACCGTATGGGGAATCGGATAAAATTGTTACCTTCCTTACACGGGACCTCGGTAAAGTGGTCGGTATAGCTAAAGGCGCCAAGCGGTCACGTCGTCGTTTTGTAAATGTATTGGAACTGTTCACCCATGTAGAACTCCGGTTTCGCTCGAAGACCTCCAACGCTCTGGTTTTTGTCAACGCTTGTGAATTGATTCAGACTTTTCGGAAACCTTCTTTAGACATCGAAATGTTTGCTGCCGCAAATTACATTACTGAACTCACGGACGTGATGGTGGCGGGGAAGGAGGCAGGACCTGAATTCTACCAGCTGTTGCTAAACAGTCTACAATCGTTGGAGGATTTAAGCCGCGTACCGTCATTATTCATATCCGCGTTCGAATTTCGCTTCCTGAAGCAAGTCGGTTACGGCTTAAACATGGACACTTGTCAAATTTGTTCGGTCCCGGTTCCGAGTCATGAGGACAATAGCGCCACCCCCGCCTACTCTCCGAGTCGCGGGGGCGTTGTGTGCGCTAAATGCGCGGCAAAAGAGGCTGACCGGTCGGTTCTTTCTCCGGAGACTCTGAATTTGTTTCAGCGGGTCTTATTTGAAACCCCACTAACTGCACTTCCGCACAATGTTTCCGCGCGCTCGAACAGCGAGGTCCGTTTCGTCTTGAATCGTCTACTAATCCGCCATTTACCTCACCCTCTGAAATCAAGAAATTTTCTAGAACAATCTAAAAGTATACCCTAGGCTTGATTGCGTTGCTATTCTTTTACAAAGATACAAGATATTAACTTCGAACGGAGAGAAAAGCGACGGACATAAAAGCCATGGCAAAACAACATCGGAATACAGCAGGGGACAGGCAGAGACAACCGCGACGGAACAAATACGTTTATGCATTTGTTGGCGGACTAGCAGATTTCTTGGCAACCCTGAGACCACTCCTCGGCGGGAAAGGTGCAAACTTAGCGGAAATGGCTGCGCTTGAGCTCCCAGTCCCCCCTGGAATGACCATAACGACCGACGTATGCGCTCATTACTATACGTACGGCAGCACCTACCCTCCTGACCTATCCCTACAGGTCCGCAATGGCTTGCGTGGAATTGAAAAAGTAATTGGAAGACGTTTCGGAGCCATCAATAATCCCTTGTTGCTATCCGTCCGTTCTGGCGCACGCGTGTCCATGCCGGGAATGATGGATACAGTTCTGAATCTAGGACTTAACGATAAAACAGTGAAGGGTCTCATTCAACAATCAGGAAACGAAAGGTTCGCCTTTGATTGCTACAGACGCTTCGTACAAATGTATGGAAATGTCGTTCTCGGTTTAAAAACGGAAGCCAAGGCAGAACGCGACCCGTTTGAACAATTACTCGAGAAAAAAAAGGCAGCAAAAGGCATTACTGAGGACACGCAATTCTCGGCGGCTGATCTGAGCGATTTAGTGCAGTCCTTCAAGTCGCTGATATTAGACCGTCTCGGTGTTCCGTTCCCCGACGACCCGCAGGATCAACTTTGGGGCGCGATTGGGGCGGTCTTCGGTTCTTGGCACAACGACCGGGCCATCGCTTATAGAAAATTCGAACAGATCCCAATTGATTGGGGTACAGCCGTTACCGTGCAGGCCTTGGTCTTTGGTAATCTTGGTGATCGATG
>CAZSWX010000154.1:0-5969 GCA_964610865.1 uncultured Enterobacteriaceae bacterium | reverse complement strand
TGACAAATGATGCGGCGTCGGAACATAACCAGACGACGGCATCGGCAATCTCCTGAGGCGTCCCGGAACGGCCTATGGGCTCCGCCGCGATCATTTTCTCGAGTACATCGGGACGGTTTCCCGATACCCGTTCCACCATAGGGGTAGCGATTACGCCCGGGCACACTGCATTTACGCGGATCGCCAACTTCGCGTACTCAAGAGCTGCGGTCTTGGTCAGGCCAATCACACCGTGTTTGCTGGCGACATAGGCCGGCATGCGTTTTACTCCGATCAACCCAGCTCCGGATGCGGTGTTGACAATGGCTCCACCGCCACGCGCCAGCATTTCTTTGAGCTCGTATTTCATACAAAGCCACACCCCCTTTAAGTTTACCTCCAACACCTGTGTCCAGCCTGCTTCATCGTACTCGGCAGTCCTCTCGAGAGACCCTTCTATGCCGGCGTTATTGTGGGCATAATCGAGTCGATCGTAGGAAGCGATCGTCCGCGTGATCATGGTCTCAACAGAATCAGCGTTTGCCACGTTGGCCTGAATAAAGACGGACTCGCCACCGCTGGAATTGATCAAAGATACGGTCTCTGTACCACCTTCGGCATTTTGATCAGCAACTACAACGCGGGCGCCCTGCCCGGCGAAAGTGAGCGCTGTTGCCCGACCGATTCCAGATCCGGCTCCCGTAACGAGTGCAACTTTCCCGCTCATTTGTACCATGTCGGTAGCTCCTTATCATTTGCCCCAGTGTAGGCCGCGACCTCGCGATTCCGGTTTATTACTCCCACACGAATTCACCATAACCTAATTTGTTGTTTTTGACAGTATTGTCACTCGGCGAGCGCACGGCTCGTGGCTGATTCATTTCCGTTTTTTTAGAGCACCGTTAATGAATGTCAGACCAGGCCTTGCCAGATTTAGTGGGGTATGCCGAACCGCGATGGATATAATTGGTCGACTTAAGATGGCATTGGAGCCGTGGTGTTGACGCGTGGCAGTTTTATTAGTCTTGAATAGCGCCCAGACGCGATTTTCTCCCTGAGTGCAATTTTGGCGGCTTTTGACTTGACTTTTCAGATGGTCCCCTAGATTCTCTACGCGTATTCGCGATTGCGTTGACGCTACTGGTGCCCGAAACAAACGCATCAGCCGCAGCTGCCGACCCGAGGGTAAGAAGGGGGGACTATGGATCTCGTGATTAAGAACGGAACAGTAGTAACGGCGGGGGGGTCTTTTCGCGCGGACGTTGGAATAGAGGGTGAGATCGTTAAGCAAATCGGGCATGGGATCGGCCCGTCACGCCGGCAAATTGACGCGACGGGGAAATACCTCCTGCCCGGTGGAGTCGATGTCCACACCCATGTTGACGTGGAGCTTATGGGCCACCGTTCGGTAGATGATTTCTATTCGGGGACGGTCGCCGCGGCATGCGGTGGCGTTACAACGATCGTTGACTATGCCTTGCCCGAGCCGGGTCAATCCATAGAAGATAGTGTTAGAGCCTGGGAAAAAAAGGCAGGCGACAAAGCCATTATAGATTTTGGTATTCATCCCGTCATTTTAGAGCCCACGAAGAGAATAATAGACGAGATGCCGGATACGATTGCGGCCGGCCATTCGAGTTTTAAACTGTTCATGATTGGAATGGCACGGTTTGATGAATTGGCATCCGATTATCTAAAGGTCATGGCCCAGGCAGGAAAGCACGGTGCGCTGACCAATATCCATGCGGAGGACCAGTGCCTGATTGGGTACCTGTGCGAACAGATGACCGCCGATGGAAAGGTAGGGCCTCGGCATTTTCCTGATTCACGACCGAGGGAGTCCGAAGGCTTGGCCGTCCAACGGGCGATCGCCATGGCATCATATGCCGAGGCACCGATCTATCTAGTACATTTGTCTTGCCAGGAAGCCCTTGCGCCGATCCGCACGGCCCGCGCCCGCGGGCAAGTCATCTATGGTGAGACGCGCCCGCTTTATCTCCACCTATCAAAAGAACGTTTTGAAGAGCCGGACGCGGAACGGTATGTTGGCTGGCCGCCGCTACGGGAAGCCTCCCAAATGAAAGTGATGTGGGACGGACTCCGGAACGATAATCTACAAACCGTCGCAACCGACCATTGCGGTTGGAATCTTGCACAGAAAAAAGCGGGTACGACGGTCGACGAACTTCTTCCCGGAATGTCGAACCTGGAAACGCTGATCCCGATGCTCTTCTCAGAGGGGGTCGGTCAGGGTCGGCTGACTCTTGAGCGTTTCGTAGAGGTCAGCTCTACCAACCCTGCGAAATTGTTCGGGATGTACCCACAAAAAGGGGTAATCGCACCGGGTTCTGATGCAGACGTTGTTATTTTCGACCCGAACAAGAAAGTGACTATTCGGCATCGTGACATGCACTCCCGTGCGGATTACGAAACGTACGAAGGATTCGAAATTAAAGGGTGGCCCACGCACACCCTGTCCCGAGGTGAAACCATTGTGGAAAATGGGCACGTCCTGGGCAGTTCCGGACGCGGAAAACTGCTAACACGGAAACGTTTCGAGCCTTTGTAAGGCCGTGTCTACCGAAGGCAATCGCGGATTTGCGTTAGCGTTCTTTTATTAGGCACGTGTGCTGGTTATCTTCTCAATGATTTCTGGAAATACGCTATCGGCCCGGCCATGTATTTCTTCCGGGGTTAACGGTTGGATCGGGTGTTCCACCAGGATGACATTGAAGCTAGGAAGGCCCAACGCCTTCGCTTGCGCCACCGCTGCGTTGGAAAACTCGGTCGTCGCGAACACCGCAGATGGAATGCCGACTTTTTCAAAATGGATCCCGTCGTGCACACTGCACGTGGTGCACGATCCTCAATCGGCAAGCGCTTCGATAATAAAATCACAGGTAGTGGCCAATTCTTGGCGGAGAGGGTCCGGGGCCGGTCGGGCAAATGTGGGTTTCATACGCCGTACGACCTCTCGGGGACGGAAGCGGCTCCTAAGTATTTCCTCCACGCGATCTAGGAAAAAGTTCCCTTTCGCTTTGCTGATGTCGAGCAAGCCGACAGTTTTGTCTTGGAGTTCGGGTAGGCGCGCGGCGAGGACGCCGTCCGTAGGCCGGTCGGTTGCTCTTGGATCGTATAACTTGGGCATGTGTTGTTCCCTTTCTCTTGTGCGATAGCAGCTAAGCTTCGATCGTCTTGGTCACAATATTGCTGGAGCCGGCGCCGCCTCCCCATCCAGACATGTGCAGCGAAAAGCGTCCGGCCGTCCCTCCGGCGACGACTACTATGATTCCTTCTGGAGAAGATATCTTCGGAATAGCGGTGTTGTCACTCGAACCATTGAGCCACTGGGGCACGCGTTCCCGAGCCAGCCCCTCGCTACCGTCAGGGCCTGGCAGCAGGTCGCGAAGTGGTCGGCGGACATTCTCGTACAGATACCGTTTCACATCCTGTTTGCTAAGACCATCTGCTGCGATGCTGCTGGCGTGCTCTGGTCCGATGACTACAACATGGTTACTGGCGAGATACGTTTTGTCGCTCCATCCTACCGCGATACTAGCCCCGATGGTGTCTAAGATGCCCTTCGCGCTTCTGCTTCCATGATTACTTATACATTGGGGGCTGTCACAACAGTAAACACTGATGGTGCTTTGTTCGGCTTTGAATCCTTTTTCCACGTGTAACGGTTCCCACGGGTTTTCTTCTTCATTTTCCCCGATACAAAAACTGTATTTTCCGGGGTGTCCCATGGTCGACTTGTCAATTTCCCCGGGACGTGCCCCGCCGACATTCACCATCAGTAACCGTAATGCTCGCCCAATAGTCGCGTTCGCGCGCCATCCCGATCCAAATACACCGGCGGCGCAGTTTACTCCGATCTTGTGGCGGATTGGGCCATTCACAATGAACAAAGGAGTCGCCGTGTGGGTCGTGCCTTGTACCCCGTGAAGACTGGCCCGGTCGTCGCACATGGCGGTCACCCCAGCTACGACCACAGGAAAATACTCTGGTTTACAGCCTGCCATGACCGCGTTGACGGCCACCTTTTCAACGGTTGCTTCGCCGAAATTGGGGGGGACTAAGGCAATGACCTCGTCAGCGGCCTTTTTGGTGGCAGCTAGCATTTGAGCCATTTTTGACTCAGTCGGAGGAACCACGGGAAGCCCGTCGGTCACCTCTAGCTCAAAATAGTGCTCGACAATGTCGAATTCTTCCACGGGAGCCAGATTCTCTTTTTTTTGCATTAATACCTTCTTTTTTCGGCTCCTTGGGATTTAACCGGCAATCCGCTATACCCCAGGCTAGGTCTGATCTGAATGATAACCGTAAATCCACTGAAGGACTAACATTATGCTCGGCATGATAAACGACTATTATTCTCGAGAAAACCATGGCGATTTCGAGCTGTTTGAACTAGGGGAATTCCCCCTAGAGGACGGAGGAACCCTTCATCGGGGTGTTCTTGCCTATGCGACATTCGGCAAGTTAAATGCAAAGAAAGACAACGCGGTCCTGTTACCTACATGGTATTCTGGAACGAGCAAAATTATGGCCGATGTGCATGTGGGGAAAGGACGGGCTATAGACCCGGACAAGTACTTTGTCATTATTGCCAACCAGTTAGGGAACGGGTTGTCTAGTTCGCCGTCCAATACCCCGTCTCCGTTTGATATGGCACGCTTTCCCAGGATTCAAATAGGAGATGATGTCAGGGCTCAACATCATCTCCTTACAAAGCATTTTGGTATCGGCTGCCTAGAACTTGTTTGTGGGGGTTCGATGGGCGCCCAACAAACTTATGAATGGGCCGTGCGGTATCCGGAAATGGTCAAGCGGGCCGCGCCGTTGGCAGGCACTGCTAAGAACACACCTCATGATTTTTTGTTTGTGGATACATTGAGGGAGTCTATTACTTCGGACCCCGCGTGGAATCAGGGTTGGTACACGACGCCCCATGGCGTTCATGTCGGGCTACGCCGTCACGCTCGTTTGTGGTCGGTCATGGGATTTTCTACGGAGTTGTTCAAACAGAAGCAGTGGCGCGATCTCGGCTTTTCATCGACAGAAGATTTCGTGGTTGGGTTTTTAGAGAATTATTTTTTACCAATGGATCCAAACAATTTGTTGTGTATGGCCTGGAAATGGCAACGAGGGGATGTGAGTCGACACACTAACGGTGATTTAAAATCTGCCCTGGAACGTATCCGAGCAAAAGTCTTCGTACTACCCATAGACGAAGATATGTTTTTCCCGCCACGAGACTGCGAGGCCGAGCAAAAGATGATCCCGAATAGCGAGTACCGGGTGCTTCATAGCATATACGGACACCTTGGCTTATTCGGTATCGAGGCCGAATATCTTACGCAGCTGGATCAGCACCTGGGTGATCTGCTGGCCATCGATGTCTAGGTGGTTGCCTGCCTGGACATGCAAATGAGCCGCCTTGTGCGTGTCTAGTCCTGTTAACGTCCGCGTAATTCGCAACCCTACACGTTATGACATGACTGCTTGGCTGCAGCCCATCGAAGTGTATTAGCTGACGGGACGGAACGCGTAGCGGGGATCGGCCGCCCGGACTTCGACTGGGGGCAAGTTCAATTCTTTCCTCACGAGGTTGGTACCCTGGACCAGGGATATGCACTTGTAGAAGGCTATCCGGCGGGATAGGCCCTCCCGGCCGAATCCGCAATCAGCAGTAATGATGAGACGCTCTGGGGGAACATACTCTAGTGCTTTCCGAATCAAATCGGCTACCATTTCTGGGGGTTCGACTGTAGTGACGGTATGGTTGATAACGCCGATAGCGATCTTTTTATTCGTTTTGTAGTTCTTGAGTAATGGAAAATCTCTACCTTGATTGCTGGCGGCTTCTAAGGTGAGGACATCAGCATCCAGTTCGAGGAGATGGGGTAACGACCGTTCGTAACTGGGTCGTTCCCAGAAGAAACTTTGCTGGTTCGGATTTCCCCAGCAGGTATGGGCCCAAATCT
>CAZSWX010000153.1:0-5979 GCA_964610865.1 uncultured Enterobacteriaceae bacterium | reverse complement strand
GGTGGAATCTACACGAAGGCCGCGGATGTCGGGAGTGATTTGGTCGGGAAGATAGAAGCCGGCATTCCCGAGGACGACCCTAGAAATCCTGGCGTTATCGCCGATAATGTCGGCGACAACGTTGGCGACGTCGCTGGCATGGGCGCTGATATATTCGAGTCTTACGTCGGATCAATTATCGCGACAATCGCTATTGGAGCAACGGCCGTTGGTGCCTCATTCACCGCACTGGGGAAAGAGGGTGTCGACCCAGATGCCTTGCGCCAAGCGTTGATGGCGCTGCCCCTAAGCATGGCGACAGTCGGCCTCCTCGCATCTCTTCTCGGTATTTTTTCTATGAAAGTCCTCAAAAACGCTGGTCCACAAAATGCGCTGCGGTACTCTGGCTTCATTTCAGCCGGCGCATTCATTGCCGCTGCCCTATGGCTCGTTAATTATTTTCCTGTCTCCACCGATATCTTTTATGCTGTTTCGGCGGGTTGCGTAGTGGGTGTGTTGATTGGGCTAATAACGGAATATTATACTTCCGCGTCCCCGGTTACTCGTGTCGCGGAAGCAAGCAAGACGGGATCGGCCACCAACATAATCCAGGGCATGGCAGTCGGGCTCGAAAGCTGTGCGCTTCCCGTTCTAGCGATTTGTCTTGCAATTTTTGTGGCCAACCACTTTGCTGGACTATATGGTATAGGCATTGCAGGTGTTGGTATGCTGGCGACGGTGGGTGTCACGATGACAGTTGACGCTTATGGCCCAGTCGCTGACAACGCAGGCGGAATCTCAGAAATGGCAGAGTTGGGTCCCGAGGTTCGCAAAATAACAGACGGACTTGACGCGCTCGGAAATACCACGGCCGCTATGGGAAAAGGATTCGCAATAGGGTCAGCTGCACTGACGGCCTTAGCGCTTTTCTCTGCTTTCACGCAGGCTGTAAACCAAAATTACGCTGATCAAGGATTGGTCAATGATCAAGGATTAGTCAAAACGCTAGATATACAAGTCACCGACCCGACAGTGGTTATTGGTCTGCTCCTGGGTGGAATCCTTCCGTTCTTCATTGGTGCTTTGACAATGACAGCTGTTGGACGGGCGGCAGGCCAAATGGTCGAAGAGATTCGGCGACAGTTTCGTGAGATTCCCGGCCTTCTAGAAGGAAAACCAGGTGTGAAGCCGGACTCAGCCCGTTGCGTGGATATTTCTACATCTGCGTCTCTCAAAGAGATGATTCTTCCCGGCCTTACGGCAGTGATCGCTCCGGTGGTCGTTGGATTGGGTCTTGGCGCTGCAGCCCTTGGAGGTATGCTAGCCGGGGCCACCGTCACCGGCGTGTTACTTGCACTCTTGATGGCTAATGCCGGAGGTGCGTGGGATAACGCCAAAAAGGCAATCGAGAAAGGTGAAATCGAGGGCGAGGGTAAAGGGTCCGAAGCTCACAAGGCGGCTGTTGTCGGAGATACCGTAGGCGATCCTTTCAAGGATACGTCGGGCCCATCACTGAACATCCTCATAAAGCTCATGTCGGTGGTAGCATTAGTTATAGCTCCTCTGCTGATTTGAGAGTAAGCCAGGGCATTTGACTAGAGGTCAAAAAGTCTGGGCGCCCCGGTGCTTTGACAGATCAAGATCTGTCCGAGGCCGAAGGGGCACAATACCATCGGGGCCAATACGTCAATGAGAAGCTAGTAGAAAATCCTCTAGGGGACTGTTTGGCAGGGAAATTCGATCACCTACGTAGAGACATCTCTTTACATGGCGTCTTTGTTTATGCCCCCCCGTAAGTCATCTCCCCATTCTGGAAGTGTAACCTTTGCGGGTATCTCAGCTAGATAGAGTCGGTGGTTGCCCTTCGGGCCGGTTCCTTTGCTCTTATCAATAAGACGTGCTCCCTTCGCAGCGCCGCCGGCCATCAACTGCTCCCACTTTTCTTCCCAAAGGAGGATGAAGTAAGGCCGTTTAGGCGTTGCCAGCGGGACATAAAACGGGATTCTACGATCCGCATAGTAAAGTGCGCCACTATCAAAGCTCTGAAAGAAGTATAGGGGGGACGCCTGGGTTCGCGCCTCTACCCGTTCCATGAACGGCTTGAACGACCGTGCAACCGCGATAGCAGGAAGAATAATTCCACCGACAAACAGGAAAAAACTTGTGCTGAACGCTACAATCCCGGCCATCACCGTAGTCCACGAGCGGGCCCAAAGCGCAAGAAACGAAACGACCAAAGCGACCGATAAACCCAGAGCCAGTGACGAAAATGAAAGGGGGTTTTGCTGATGAACCGTATCGAAAAGGGCCAGATTCGTCTGATCCCGAGGATGCATCAAAGGCCGCACTAAGTCCAGAAGGTTAAAACCCGCGTTCTGACCTATAACCACGGCCAACGACAACGCTGCCATGATCAAAATGAGATAGATGCCTCCTCTGAATAGCGTCATCACGCGCGGCGGCAGTTCGTCTGCACTATGCCGAAGCGCCTGCCAAAAGAAACCAAATAACAAGGCAATACCGGGGTACAAGGGAAGAATGTAAACGGACCGTTTGCTGCTAGATGCGGAGTAGAAGAGAAACACAGTTGCAACCCAAACTAGCAAAAAAGTAACGTCAGATTGCTTCCAGGAACTCCGCCGATGATACAGAAAGTAAATCAGAGACGGCAGGAAAAAGCTCCAGGGCATCATACCTAGAAACAAATTCGGAACAAAGTAATAAAAAGGATGCACATGGCCTGCCCCGGCAGCGCCGCTAGATAGGAACCGTAAAACATTCTCCTTCATTATCTGTTTTTCAAAAAACGCTGCTCCCCCTTCCCAAAGAGCGAGCCCGTACCAACTCAAAACGACGGTTAGAAACAACAGGGTCCCCGACACCAAATGCAGCCGTTTCACGAACGCCAGATCACCCTTCAGTACCAGGAACACAATTATGATTAATGCCGGTAATACCGCTCCGATTGGGCCTTTAGCCAGCGTTGCAAGGGCAAACAGAATAAAGAGTGCCAGACTTCTTGACAGTGTAACTTTCCGCGTTCGATAAATGTCCCAAAACATATACAGAGCCATTATAAAAAAGAACGTTAGGGTCATGTCGACACGGGCTGTTGCCGCCGCCCGCACCCACTCGAAGCTAGTAGCCAAAGACAGCCCAGCGGCCAACCCAGCTTCTCGGCCCCACAGACCTGCCCCGACTCTATAAGTTACTATCACACCGATAAGAGCCAGGAGCGCAGATGGAAAACGGATCGAGAATTCACTTAAACCACCAAATACGTACGATGCAGCGGCGCCCAACCAGTGAAACAATGGTGGTTTCGAGGGAATAATATGGCCATTGCGAAGAGGAAGCACCCAATTACCATTATTATATATCTCCCAAACCACAGTGGCTTCACGAGGTTGCCCCTTGGTATAGAAGTCCACGTCACCGAGGCTCAACATGTAAATGACCACACACAGCGTTCCGAGAGTCAGAGGGGGGATAAGCTTACCGATTGCCATTTTTCGTACACCTCTCCGAAAGCCTATTTCTGGGGCGTGGTCCGACCAAGAACTGCTTCAATCTTGTTCACTATCGGATCACGTTCCCAACTCGATTTTAAGTAATCAATTTCGTAATGAGTTACTTAACCCCGAGCGGTCTCATACTGGCCTTTACGCTGGATTTAAAAATCTTACCTTCCGCGGGACATTTCCAGGGACGGAATTTTTTCTGGCACCCCAACCTCCTGCGCTTCCTCACGATCGCCGACTATCAACTCCGGAATTAATGCAGCTAGGACCAGACGATCTTTCTTATCCGGGCCACGACCAATGCTTGTAGCGAGCCGTTCAGCCTGCGCATGGCGCGACTGCAACAGAGACCAATCCGCCTCTCTCACCAGCAAATATATCACGCTGCCGTGGGTGGGGAATTTCTCGTCCACACCAACGGAAGCGTCATAATCATGCAAGTGTCGCCCAGCATAGAAAATGGCCCCGTAGTCAAAGGTCCCTTTGAAAAAGTGTAGCGGCTCTTCTTGTACAATTTTACGTACCCCCAACATAAACGGCTTATACGTACGGTCCCTCGCCAGAAGCGGATGAAACAGCGCATTCGAAAAATATAAAACAGATGATACGACGATGACCGCGGCGGTGAACAACGCAGCCCATTCACCCCGGACAAACGCCCACAGGTACCATGTTATCACAACACCGAGGATACTCAGCCAGGCCAAAACCAGGAAAGAATTTTCGTACAGGACACCTAACACTATGGGTACATTAGAACGATCCCTAGGGTGGAGAAATGGCGATATTACTTCAGCAATGTCGACCCCCCCAGTTTGCGCCGCCGATACCGCCATAAACACGAGCGCTGAGATTCCTAAGGTTATACCACATACTCTCGCAACATTCTTGACTATGGGCAGTAGTCCTGCAGAACCTTCAATCATGTCATGCCACCAGATTCCTAGGAGTAATGATAAAGCGGGGTACATTGGTAACAAATAATTACTTCTCTTACCGGACGCTAATGAAAAGAATACAAACTGTACCGCGCCCCAGATTAGTAGGTACATCCCTTTCTTATCGCGACTCGAGTCGTTCAAGCAGAAGAACCTAACTGCGACGGCCGGGAAAAAGACGCTCCAGGGAAGCATGCCCGCGAGTAAAGTTGGTATGTAATATAATAGGGAATGTTCTCTACTGGGCCCGCCCTTCTCACTTGAAAAAAACCGAAAGACGTTCTCGTCGAGGATCTGACGGTAAAAAAAGTCCTCTCCGCCGCGGAAAGTCGCAGCGGCGTACCACGATATAGCTATCCCGCCGGCAATCGCCATTCCATAACCAAAGTGGATGCGGGTACGGAATCGCGATTCGCTGGCCAGAAACAAAAAAGATCCTATCACCAGTGCCGGCAGCAGCACTCCCAGTGGACCTTTAGCGAGTGCAGCGAAGCCAACGCTCGTATACAACAACACAAAGGTAAGAGGCCGTACCCCCCGTTCCCGAAAGGCGATAAAAAAGAGGAATAAGGCGGCGGTAACGAAAAAAACAAGTGCCATATCGCTCCTGGCTGTTACCGACCAGCGAACCCACTCTGGTGATGTGGAAAGCATAACGGCAGACAGAAGACCAACGCGCCAGTTCCAGACAGTGTATCCAAATAGGAACGTTATTATGACCGTAGCGGTAGAGAATAACGCGGATGGGAATCTAACCGAGAACTCACTAACCTCACCGACAAGCAGCGACAACGATGCTCCTATCCAATGAAAGAGCGGAGGTTTTAAGGGAAGCTCAACTCCGTTCCGGAGCGGCAAAATCCATTCACCGTGATTCACTATTTCCGAAACTATTAAGGCTTCCTTCGACTCTTCGTGGTTATAAAAGGGGATTCGGCCCAATTCGAAAAAATAGAGCAGTGAGCATAAGGAAACCAGCCCAAGCACAATCTCCCGTGTGCGCCGCGATTCATTCATGCGTTGCTCCAGGCTAAGCGGCTCTCCAGTCCCGCTTAAACCTTGTCCTTAAATGCATAACTACCTGCGGAGCTTTTACTAAGTTCTGTGTGGTTGCATCGTCAGATTTGAACGATTCGCATGTTCGCAACCAGAAAGCTTGTGAGTTCTCACCCAACTCTGATTTTCCATTAGCCTACATGGAAAGTAGCTATTCAACTGTTGACAACGGCCTCAACCTTCATCTGGAGGCACTTTACTAACATAACCGAAACGGCGACCTTACAGTAACGACATTGAAGCGAAATCAAAGGGTCGGTCTAACGATTGGGGGGGTATCTCTACCCCGGAACGGGTCTGCCCACTCTAAATTGTGTGCGCCCGAGAGTCAAGACGAATTAGATAGGGTCCCTTTCCGACCGAAACATTTTCTGCCACAAAGTGGCCATTATGGTAAACCCTCCTGGTCCTCAGGCGTCGGAGCGCAACCCGGCAATAAAAGGCCATCCTGCGACCATTCGTGCTTTCCAGCGTCGTATCCTCAA
>CAZSWX010000152.1:0-5986 GCA_964610865.1 uncultured Enterobacteriaceae bacterium | reverse complement strand
CGTATTCTTTCAACGCGATTTCTGTAGACGGCGATACAAGTACGAACGATACTCTGGCGCTTGTGGCTAACGGGTCGGCGGGAAATCCCCTGATCCGCCGAAACCGAGCGGGTTATCTCGCACTCCGGGAGGAAATTGGGTCCGTATTGAAAAAGCTCGCTCGATACTGTGTTCAAGACGGGGAAGGCGCAACAAAAACGGTGGATGTTTTCGTGGAAGGTGCCCGGTCGCACAAAGAGGCGGAAGCAATAGCCCGGACAGTAGCGAATTCATCCCTGGTCAAGACCGCATTCTTTGGCGGGGACCCAAATTGGGGTCGTATTGCCTGTGCCGTTGGGTACTCGCCCGCCAAAGTCAATCAGAATAGTTTGAGCATCTCAATAGGAGATGTCCCCATTGGACAAAATGGGATGAGCACAGGCAAAGCGAACGTAAAAAAAGCTGCCCGTGTCATGGCTCATTCGGCCTTTTCGGTAAGCATACAACTTCATCTGGGACGCGGGAGAGCCCACGTGCTTACCTCCGACCTCTCCTCGAACTACGTTCACTTCAATTCAGCGTATACAACTTGATCGAAAACAACGGAACCGTGCTTACTGGGTTGGACTGTACGCAGGATGCCGAACCTAGCGCAGCGTTTCCAGTTTTTTCAGTGCCAATTCATTGACCATTCTAGGATTGGCTTTTCCACCTGTCGCCCTCATAACCTGCCCAACAAAAAATCCAATTAGTTTCTCTTTCCCCGCAAGAAAAGCCTGAACTTTATCCGGATTTTCTGCCAGCACGGTCTCCACCTGAGCTTCTAATGCCCCACTATCACTAACCTGGCGCAGTCCGTTTTTCTCCACTATATCCTCAGGGGACAATTGATTTTTCCGCATCTCCGAAAAGACAGTTTTAGCTATGGTTCCGCTAATAACCTCGTTTTTTATAAGGGAAACGAGACGGCCAATGTGCTCTGGAGGGCACGGCCATTTACGAATTTGAAGGGTCGCATCTAATTTCTCTTCTTTGATAAACCGTAATGCCACGTCCATTACCCAGTTACTCACTAGCTTGGCCTCATCCGGGCAGGAAACGACGGCTGCCTCAAAGTAATCAGCAACATCTCGGCGGGCGGTTAATATTTCAGCATCATAGGGCGGTAGTCCGTAATGCCTTACGAATCGTTCCCGTCGTGCCGACGGGAGTTCAGGTATGGATTCTCGTTCACGCGCGATCCAATGGTCATCCACCACTAAAGGCATGAGATCTGGGTCGGGGAAGTACCTGTAATCATGCGCAAGCTCTTTACTTCTCATCGTCCTAGTGATCTCTCGTTCTGAGTCCCAGAGTCGCGTTTCCTGCACAACTCGTTCTCCGGATTCCACAACGCCAATTTGCCTTTGTGTTTCGTAACGAATGGCTTTCTCAACCGCCTTAAACGAATTTAGATTTTTTGTTTCAGTACGAGTGCCCAAGCTTTCAGTGCCTACGCGTCTTACCGATACATTCGCATCACACCTGAGGCTCCCTTCCTCCATATTGCCGTCACAGATTCCGAGGTACTGGAGAATCGACCTCAAGTTACGGAGGTACACGCCGGCTTCTTCCGCGGAACGGATGTCCGGTTCGCTTACTATTTCCAGCAACGGTATACCGGTACGATTCAAGTCCACCAAACTGCTGTCACGTTCCGCGTCATGAATACTCTTGCCTGCGTCCTCCTCCATGTGAATACGGGTCAGACCGATCTTCTTAATTGAACCGTTGCCGTCAATCTCCACATATCCGTGCTCGGCTATAGGCAAATCAAACATGCTGATTTGATAACCTTTTGGAAGATCCGGATAGAAATAGTTTTTCCGTGCCCATCTACTACTATGCGTAATGCCGCACTTTGTTGCCAAGGCCGCACGTATGGCGAAGTCCACCACCTTCTTGTTGAGTACCGGTAGAACACCAGGTAGACCCAAGCACACCGGGCATGTGTGGTGGTTCGCCTCGGCCCCAAACGCCGTCGGACAGCCACAGAAAATTTTCGACTTAGTCAGCAGTTGCGCATGCACCTCTAGACCGATAACCGACTCGTATTGCATTGATTTCTTCCTACGTTCCCTCCGTCAACTCCTCCACCAGACAATTCCTGTTGCACCCAAAATAGGTCTAGAGGGGCGGGCGCGATTCATAGTAGTCATTGTTGCGCTCAAAAGTATAACCAGCTCTGAATATAGTTTCCTCTTGAAACGGCTGGCCAATTAACTGAAGACCAATGGGCAGATTTTGTTGGTCGAATCCGCATGGTACAGACAACGCCGGGAGTCCCGCCAAATTGACTGCCGTTGTATATACGTCGGACAAATACATTGTTAATGGGTCATCTATTCTTTCACCGATCCGGAACGCTGTCGTTGGGGACACAGGGGCAAGCATAAAATCGCAAGTTTTAAAGGCTTCCTCAAAATCCGCGCGGACGAGCGCACGCACTTTTTGGGCCTTAAGATAATACGCATCATAATACCCCGCGGAGAGTACGAATGTACCGAGCATAATCCTTCGCTTGACTTCGTTCCCAAAACCATTAGCCCTAGTTTCCAGATACATCGTAGCGATGTCCTTCACGTCCTTAGCTCTGTAGCCGTAACGGACACCATCATAGCGTGCCAGATTCGAGCTCGCTTCCGCTGTCGCTATTACGTAGTACGCAGCAATCGCGTACTCTGTGTGGGGCATCGAAATATCCACAATTTCTGCCCCAAATCCCTTCAGTTGTAATATGGCACGGTTTATAGCCTGTTTTACGTCCTCCTGGAGGCCATCCACGAAATACTCCTGCGGCACTCCTACCCGTAGACCATCCACACCGCGGTCAATGAATTGGGTATAGTCGGGGCTAGGTCGATTGACTGAAGTAGAATCTCGAGTATCGTGCCCCGCGATAACCGTTAAAAGTATAGCCGAATCCTTGACCGTTTTCGTACAAGGTCCCACTTGGTCGAGAGATGAAGCGTAGGCAATCACGCCAAATCGGCTTACGCGCCCGTACGTAGGCTTAAGCCCAACAATTCCACAAAAGGCCGCAGGGAGTCGAATGGATCCGCCGGTATCTGTTCCCAATGAGGCACAGGCCTGGTCGGCCGCAACCGATACCGCCGACCCTCCTGAGGATCCACCCGCAACCCGTTCAGTATCCCACGGGTTTCTACAGACGCCATAGGCCGAATTCTCATTCGACGATCCCATTGCAAATTCGTCGCAGTTCAACTTGCCAATGATGATAGCGCCCGAACGCTTGAGCCGTTCGGTAACAGTCGCATCATAAGGCGCAATAAAATTTTGTAAAATTTTTGAGCCCGCCGTTGCCTGCATACCCTCCACTAAAATTACATCCTTCAGTGCCACCGGAATGCCAGACAAGGCTTCCAAGTCTCCGCCTTCGCGGATAACGTTGTCTACCTCCATTGCCTGATCGAGGGCCTGATCGTGATTAGTAGACAAATAAGAGCCTAGGTAGGGATCCGTAGCATCTATCCGCGTGAGAACGGCATTCACGAGTTCCACGGCACTAATCTCACCAAGCCGGAGCTTGGTCTGTGCCTCATTAATAGTCAAAGTGTGCAAAGACATTCTTATTCTACAATTTTCGGAACGCGGAAAAAGTCTTGCCGCGTATTCGGTGCGTTGTCCATGATTTTCCGAATATGAGACTCACTCCGACTTGTTGTAACCTCGTCCTCCCGTAAGGCGGTGGGTAAGTCAATCGGATGTGACATTGCGTCGACGCCCTCTGTATCAAGCCCGTTCAGCTTGTCGACATACTTTAACATGGTTTCGAAATGCTTTGCCACATCGGCCACTTCTTCATCCGAGAGACTTAAGCGTGCCAGAGCCGCAATATGAAGGATTTCCTCTGAGGTAATACGCATATGCTAATTTCGGCAGTCTCTCACACACCTTTACGCAATTCAACTTACGTCGAGTATCGGTCTAAGTACTTGATCCAGAGAACAGGTCTCAGCTAGATTAAAAGTGAGAAGCATGAAGTACAGGAGCTAACGACCGAGTATTGAATTGGACGGGACGGTGATGCCTACGGTGTGTGATAACTTCTCTCCACTTGTTGGCGACACCCGTTGGAGCAATTGGAAACCTCTACGGGCCTTTTGCTAAACCGTCAACCGAATCCGGAACTGTGAAGCGATTTAGCAAACTGAGACGTATCGGAAAATTACAAAACAACAGATTAAACCAGCAACAGGTCGGTAATTCGATGTTGGACATAAAACTAATTCGGGAACAACCTAGTGAGGTAAAAAGACGGTTGGCGACGGTGGGCGTGTCGCCAACTGACATTGATGGATTACTCCAGGTAGACCGTGTACGTCGCGAAACCATCGGCGAGTTAGAGAGTCTACGAGCCTCCCGCACACAACGCTCAAAAGAAATCAGGAGTATCTCTAACCCGCAGGAACGGGACGAGGCCATTGTGCAGATGCGGCAAGTGGGCGAGCAAATAAGTGGCCTCGAAAAAGACCTCGTGGTTCATGAAGAGGAATACAATCGGCGGCTGCTAAACATGCCGAACTTACCAGACCCCGAGGTACCGATCGGGAAAAACGAAAAAGAAAATATAGTCGTTCGCACAGTGGGAGAGTTGCCTCAATTTTCTTTCACACCTCGACCGCATTGGGAATTGGGGGAAACGCTCGATATTATCGATTTCGACCGGGGCGTGAAGATATCTGGCTCGCGGTTTTACGTGCTAAAAGGTGCGGGCGCACGCCTTCAGAGAGCATTGATAAACTGGATGTTAGACCTGCACATAACCGAACATGGGTATACGGAAGTTTACCCTCCCGTCATGGTGAAACGGGAGTGCCTAGTAGGCACCGGCAACCTACCCAAATTCGGAGATAATCTCTACAGGGATGTCGAAGAGGACTTCTGGTTTGTCCCAACGGCAGAAGTTCCCGTCACTAACCTGTACCGAGAAGAAGTAATGGAACCAGATGCGCTGCCGCGATGCCACGTTGCCTACACACCGTGCTTCCGGAGGGAGAAGATGTCAGCCGGCCGTGACGTTCGCGGTATTAAACGGGGGCATCAATTCGATAAAGTTGAAATGGTGAAGTTCGTGGAGCCTTCCCAATCCCCACTAGAACTGGACCGCCTCTTGGATGATGCTGAGGATGTGTGCCGACGCTTAGAGATTCCCCACCGCGTGGTACAAATGTGCACGGGCGACCTAAGTTTCGTAGCGGCGAGCAAGTACGATGTGGAAATATGGGGCCCCGGATGTTCCGAATGGCTCGAAGTGAGTTCCTGTTCGAATTTTGGTGACTTTCAGGCGCGGAGAGCGAAAATTCGTTTTCGTTCGGAGAAGGGCTCCAAACCCGCGTTCGTTCATACGCTGAACGGGTCAGGCTTAGCACTTCCCAGAGTCATGATAGCTATTTTGGAAAACTATCAACTAGAGGACGGGGCAATACGAATACCTTCCGTTTTACGCCCCTACATGGGCGGCATAGAGAAGATCGCCGCTTAAACGGGTTTGAGGTGACCTAAGCAGAGCATTCAGCATGACATGAGACGGGTAGGGGGGTGTTGACGATAGGAAGGTTGCCCGTTACTAATCGGGCCAAGAAAAATGGCGAAACTCTGTGGCTGAAAACGCGCAAAAATCATCGCCCAATCAGGCTGTCGAACGGAAGATTGAGAGCCTGACGGAAGAGCTGTCTGGCCTGATTAATGAAGCGGGAACGGACGGGAGGGAAGAAATGCGCGATTACGCGGTGAGTCTGCTGCAGGGGGGGACAGAAACAACGGTATTGGAAACCACAACAGACGAAGTGTCGGACAAACCTGCCGCTCCCTTTAGTCCTGTTGCATTGAGCATTCCTTTTCTCGTTGTGGGAATTATCTTACTGCCGCTTTTCGCTCCCATCGGATTGCTAATGATATTGTTAGCCACGATTATGGGTGTAGGTGGGTGGCTGGCGCTTATGCT
>CAZSWX010000151.1:0-6010 GCA_964610865.1 uncultured Enterobacteriaceae bacterium | reverse complement strand
AGTGTCAAGATTGCGAGGAGTTATTGACTTCCGCTCCAACCGGGGATTGTCCCACGTGTGGCTCCCAAACTGTCGTGCCTCTCGGATGGTACCGGCTCTCACCCGAAGAACGCGGAAGCTGGCTCGATAGGATTCACGGCCGCTTGCGAACCAGCCGTGAACCTATAGATCTATCGAAGAATCGGGCCGCCAACGGTCGTGGCGATTAGAACACTCCACCTCCGAACGACGCATGTTATACAGATGAGCACCGTTGCCCCCTCCGAGAGACAGAAGATTAATCCTATGAGGCCTAAGGCAAATGATACAGCTCGGCAACATTATCGTGGAGAATCCAATTCTTCTCTTCCTCACTCAAATGAGCCGTATGTTTGTCCAAAAGTTCCTGTGACCACGGCCATGTCGAATCGCTATGAGGAAAGTCGTTTGCCCACATAAGGCGGCGTGGGTTACACATGTCCATCATGCGGAACGCTACCCAGTCGTCCTGGAACGTTGTGTAGATATGCTCACGAAAATATTCACTTGGCATTTTTGACAATTCCTGCCCGGCTTTGAGCCAATATCTATGACGATCATACGCGTGGTCCATTCGGTACATGTAGTGCGGTACCCAGCCGGCATCGGCCTCTACGCACACTATTTTCAACTTCGGGTTACGCTCGAAAACTCCCCCTAGAATGAAGGTTCCCATGAGATCTTGATTTCCACGGATTATGGAAAGGAACCCGTTCAATTTGGGCCCTCGCGGAGTAGAACCAACGACGTCGCTCTTGCTCGTCAGGATATGAAAGCTTAGGGGCATTTCCATGTCTATAGATGCCTGCCACAAAGCATCGTAAATCGGATCATCGTAATCGGACACCTGCGGGTTTCCCGGCATCATCACTCCGCGCAACCCCAACTTTTTCATCTCGCGAATATCCTCAATACCTTCATCAACCGACCGCATCGCCGTCTGGCCTTGACCTATCAGCCTGTCCGGATGCGCAGAGCAATACTCCGCTATCCACTTGTTGTAGGCATCAAAACACGCCTTCTTATAATCAAAATCGGAATGATTACAAAGCAGCATTCCCACCGTGGGGTAAATCACCTCCGCTGCAACACCGTCTCTATCCTGGTCCGCCAAACGGGCTTCGGGGTCCCATCCGCCCCTATGTAGTTCCTCAAATTTGGCGCCGAACATTGTAAGATCTTCAGCCTTTTTGCCCGCAGCAGCAACTAAGCCCATTGGAACCGGCTGTTTCATGCCGTCAATAATAAACAGATCGCCCTTTTTCTCGTCATGTACCATGTGAGGCGCTGTATCTTTATATTTCTTGTCTATACGGTCGACGTACGTGCCCGGAGGTTCGGTTATGTGCGAATCTGAGGAAATTATAGGTTTAAGCATTAAGGCCTCCTCTTTCGGATATTAAATTTAACTGTCTATGCCCGCTGACCAGGCCCCGGAAAGCACTCGGTTCACTATTTCGCAGACAAACGCGCCTCTTCTCCAACGTTCACCTGGAACTCCTTAAAATGAGGAATAATATAACTCCCTATTCTATCTATTGAACTCATAATGTTCCGGTGCGGAATACGCCCAGCCTGTTTGAAAAAGATAACTTGGTCAAGACCTGCCTCGGCAAATGTCTCTAGCTTACGACTGACCTCGTCGGGGTTCCCCACAGTCACCATAGGGTGCTCTTTGATCTGCGCATCCGTCAGATCATTAGCATCGGCTTCTAGATCAAAAAGACTTCTTAAGTATTCGTACGAATACAGTTTGTTTTTCACCATAAGAGGTTCAAACAACTTCGCAACGTTATGTAAAAACCATCGCGCGCCCTCGATCCCGACCGCTTCTTCTTCTTTATTTTCCGCCACATTGCAAATGGCCACTCCAGCGAAACGATCGTTAATGACCTGAGATACAACGTCGTTGCGGTTTTTGCACTTCTCCCTATAAGTTTCCATGGTCTTCTCAACCACTTCCCAATTGAGGTTAAAACTCAGCACACCCAATCCCCGGTTGGCAGCCATTTCGTAACTATCCGGGGCAACGCAAGCCATCCACATGGCCGGATGTGGTTTTTGAATCGGCTTGGGCACCACACGCCTTGGTGGAATCTGAATCGTTTTTCCATCGTACTCCAAAATATCTTCGGTCCAGGCCTTAACGATGACGTCGAGCGCCTCTCTGACTTGCTCGCGAGTCTCATCGTAATTTACCCCGAAGCCATCTAACTCTTGCGCGGTGGTAGACCGCCCCGTCCCAAGTTCCATACGCCCGTTGCTTAAAATGTCCAAAACAGCCGCCTGCTCGGCGACCTTTATCGGGTGGTTGAAGCGGTGCGGGAGAAGTCTCACGCCATGCGCTATTTTAATATTCTTCGTGCGCTGGGAAACCGCCCCATAGAAAACTTCGGGAGCCGGACTGTGCGAATATTCCTCAAGGAAATGATGCTCGACTTCCCATACGTAATCGAATCCAACTGCGTCTGCTCGCTCGATCTGCGCGAGCGCCTCATGGTACACGTTATAATCACTCAGCTCGTTCCAGGGCCGTGGTGTCTCCATTTCGTACAGAATTCCGAATTGCATACTATTCTCCTTAGTCGCTTCTACCACTAGCGAAGAGCAAATTCACTCATTACAACAGCCCATAAACACGAGCCACATTTCCACCCAAGATTTTGTTCCGGCTCTCACCACTTAATGATTCCACCATTCGCGTCAAATCTTTAATGTAATCACAGGAATGATCATCATGTGGAAAATCACTCGCCCAAAAGAACTTATCTGCGCCAATGTACTCTATGAGGTAGGGCAATGCCCGCTCGTCCGGGTCCGCAGAGATCCAGCACTGACGTTGAAAATAGTAGCTAGGAACTTCTTTTAGCGGAACGCTGTTCCCGAGGGCCGTCTTATATGCTGCGTCCATTCGATCCAGCATATGCCCGATCCATCCGGCTCCAGACTCTAGCATGACCACCTTAACCTGTGGGAACCGGTCGAATAGCCCATATTGGAATAGCCCAAGGAACGCCTGTTGCGGGCCTTGTCCTCCCAGCATATCAACCCACCATTCCCCCCATTTGTACATTTCGCGGAACCGCTGATACACGCGCCTATTGGGTGGCTCCGCGACTGGGTGGATACCTACAGGCACACCGAGGTCCTGGGCAGCTGCCCAAAAGGGGTCGTAATCCTTGTGAGCGTGCGCCTTATCCGAAAGCGTATACGGCGAAACAAACGCGCCCTTAGCCCCCGCGGTAACCGCGCGTTCCAACTCCGTCGCCGCGGCCTGTCCTGTAGTAAGGCAGATGTGAGCGATTGGGATCAAACGCCCGTTCGAGTCCGAACAAAAGTCTACAACCCACCGGTTATACGCTCGCGTGTACGCATCCGCTAACTCAAAATCCGTTGTTTCCACCTCCCATTCGAGGCAAATCGTTGGATAAATGAGTGCCTTGGTCAGGTTTTCTTGATCTAGAAGGGAAATGCGCTGCTCGGGATCATTCCCTCCGAATGGGATATTCTTCGTATACCCACCGTGCTTGATGGCAGTCCTCTCTTCGAGCGTGCTGCCCATACTCGTCCCACGCGAGAGAATTTCTGCGTCGAAGTATTTGGACCGATGACCGTCTAACTCCAGGTAATCTAGCCCATCCTCGCCGGTACGTATGCGGATGGCCCGGTCTCGGTACGCCGGATCTATATACCGGTCCCAAAGGTCTGCTGGTTCATTAATGTGGCCATCGGCATCGATGGCTCCGTCGTAAGGCAACCGCGATGTCTGAAACACCTTACCCCCTTATATGAATCGCCGAATTTCCTCTTCGTGACCAAGAATTAGAACGTTGGCTATTTTTACAGAGCCTCCCCGAGCCTGTCAATCCAAAGGGCCGTTGGGCACCTTAACAAAAAACCTTGCCACCTGAAGCGCCAGCGCCCTCGCCTGCCCGAGCAACTTTTCGTCCGTCAAATTGGCAATAGGGTGATTCGTCGTGAGGAATCGGTATTTCTCTACGCCCCAGGCCTTGGCCATCGCCCGGCCCGTATCCACGAATGGACTTGTTACTATAGAAGCTGTAGGAACACCCGCCAATTCCAATTTTAGCCCGTCGAGCACACTGCTCGAACTGCACGACCCTCAGTCCCCGACGCCAGCGAGTACGAAATCGACGTCCCGGTGCAACCTAGCGATTGCCTCGGTACTCACCGCATGCCCGGAAGATTTTTTTCGATCGATATGGACCAACTTCGTCCCGAACTGCTCTTGCATGGATAACGCGACTTGGCACAGCAACTCCTTCGAATTTGCCTTGGTGTTTTCCACAATACCGACCCGCAACCCTTTCAGATGGCCAGGCCTCACCGCATATTGGAACTCCTGAAGTTCAAGCGGGAGGGTTGGGTCAAATACGGTTCTACGCATCGCGTCCCCCTTTTTGTTTTCATGAGGGTCGCATGCTATTGACGAGAAGGGAAGACCATCAGGCGCCAATCTGCTCTGTGACGCTACGCGTCCACTTTTTCCCCCAACCGGGTAGGCAAGCGGACCAGCTGCCCCCCGCACCCCCAGCATAGATAATTAGCAAATCAGCAGGTTCACCTATAACGAAACGGGCCTTGTCGTTGTCGCCCTGTGCTATGGGTCCTTGCAACCTGCCGGCCCTTTTGAAGTCTGCCACGCTTCTGTGAGCGCGCTCGATCACGAACTCTTGAACCTGTCGACGGCTCCATCCGCTCTGTTTGATGATCTCAGCATGCTCCCCAGCCAGCACCATCATGCTCTCGTTAAATCCGTAGATATTAGGCGACGCCAAATTACAGAGCGCATCCGCAAATTCGGTCAGGAGCGCCGGGGGGGTGCGAGCGAATTGATTATAAACACCCATCATTGTATTTGATGCGTACAAAGTAACGGTGTTCTCTTCGGACGCGAACCCGCGAGTAACATGCAACGGTTCCCATGGGTGATTTTCTTCATTTTCCGCGAAACAAAATGTATATTTCCCGGGAGTACCTAATGTTGCCTTGTCCAGTAAACCCGGCCTCGTATTCAATACATTCAACATCACCAATCGGAGTGCACGCCCAATCGTCGCGTTCGCTCTTACACCCGGCCCGAATGCGTTGTGGCCTGAATTAATGCCAAGCAACGGCCCTATAGGACCGTTAATGACCAAGACAAATGCCGAACCACCGGTACTTGTCGCAGGATTATGATAGTGAAACTCGGGCCTACACAGGCAACGTACCGCAGCGACAACAACAGGGAAATATGCAGGCAAACACCCCGCCATAACCGCATTGATTGCAACCTTTTCCGCCGGCACAGCAACATTGCGTTCCGCGATAGCGCCTATAATCTCTTTTCCGGAAAGACCCATAGCCCGTAACGTCGCCCTCACCGAATCTTCCGTAGGTGGGACAAGGGGTAACCCATCGCTCCAACCCTGTTCATAATAATACTCTATCCATTCGGCCGCGGCGGCTGGGTCAGTTACGGGAATTGGTTGTGTCGATTCCATATAATGCAGGCTGGCCTGCGCTTCTCGAAAAGTAAATACCTCTAATCCGGAGTAGTCTGCACGACGACGAAGTCAGCCGAATCTTAAAAATCTAAATACCCACCTTGGGAGTCTCGCGGCCTGTATGCTAGGAAACTATAAGATATTATCTTTATTGCGGGGGATACAGCATGTCGCATCGCTTTAGCACGTTACCCGAACTTTTCCGAGCTGCGGAGACTCTCACCCCGCCCGGACCATGGGCCTTTGCAAACGGCGGCGCCGAAACCGAGGATACCCTACGCCGCAATCGGTCGGCTCTCCAGGAATGGGCTATCAAACAGCGAGTCCTAAGGGACGTGCGTCATGTGGACATCTCTACTGAATTCTTAGGATTGACTTTGCCCACACCATTTACAATTGCCCCAATGGGGAGTTTGGCGCTCTTCCATCCGGAGGGCGACCTGGAAATGGTCCGCGGAGCAAGTCCAAGTCGAAACCTGGCC
>CAZSWX010000150.1:0-6012 GCA_964610865.1 uncultured Enterobacteriaceae bacterium | reverse complement strand
GCTTTTCCGGACAGACCTCTTTTGCTGTCGGTACAGACCAGCACCGGACTCGAGGCTGCCAAAACACGCTGTCCCAACGTAGATGGCGTTTTTTATTTTCCCCTAGATCATGCTTTCGTTAGTCTATCCGTAATACGCCGCATCCGCCCATGCTTATTTTTATTCACCGAGACAGAGCTTTGGCCTAATATCCTATTAGGACTTGCGAGGCACTCTATTCCCACCGTCTTGGTAAGCGGAAGATTCTCCCAACGGACACATAGGCGATTGAGTCTTGCGCGCTTCATCTTTCCACGCGTTCTCAGGCGCATTTCCTTATTTTGCATGCAAACCCGGGAAGATGCAGATCGAATTATATCAGCGGGCGCGACGGCGGAAACTGTTCATGTTACTGGCAATTTTAAATTCGACAACATGACAAAGACGGATCCACACGCTACCAAACTTTTGACTCATGAGTGCCTCTCGAATCGCATAATTATTATCGGAGCCAGCACCCACGATCCAGAGGAAAAGATGCTAATAGAGGCTTTCTCCCTTCTACGGAAGAAGGCGGGCAACCTGGTACTGTTATTGGCCCCTCGCCACCCTCAGCGCTTTCGCCAGGTACAGGACTTAATAGAAAACAGCAACTACTCTTATATAAGAAGGAGTGATTTAAATGGACCCACACCCCGAGCCGCCGATATCTTTTTTCTCGATACGCTCGGCGAACTTGCCGGACTCTACCAAGGCGCTGCCCTCGTATTTGTGGGCGGCACCATGAAACCTCACATCGGAGGCCATAGCGTTATAGAACCGGGAGCCGCTGGCGTACCCGTATTCTTTGGCCCCCATACTAGAAACTTCAGGTCGATTGTGTCTAATCTCAAGCAGGCAGAAGGCGGCATTCAAGTAACCGACGCGAAAAGTCTGGCCGTCGCCGCCCTACCCCTTCTACTTGATCCGGCTTTGCGCTTAGATATGGGCCGAAAAGCTAGAATGACGATCGAACGAGAAAGAGGCGCTACGAAACGAACGATTGTGGCAATTGAATGCAAGTATAATACGATGTTATTGCATCGCCTTCAGGTATGAAATGCCTAGACTTCCCCGCACGGCCGATAAAATCTGGAGTGGCCGTACCCATACAACAAAATTTATCTGGTTAGCGCTAGCACCCTTTTCTCTTGTCTATACCATTATAATTCGGCTACGAAATTTTCTTTACTCGGCACAAATACTCCCAATATTCGACCCCGGAATAGCAGTAATCAGCGTAGGCAACCTCACGGTTGGCGGTACTGGTAAAACGCCGTTCGTGCTGTGGCTCGCGCGAGAAATGCAAAAACGGCGGCATAGAGTTGGTATATTGTTAAGAGGATATAAAGGCCACCAAAAGGGAACAATCGTAGTGGGTAAAAGCGGGCGGCCCCTCGTGACTGCCTCCGAGGCGGGGGACGAGGCGGTCATGTTGGCAAGAAATTTCGCTGGCCCTGTGATAGCGGGAAAAGATAGAGTTCGGGGGGCACAAATAGCACAGGACACCTTTGAATTGGACCTGCTTATACTCGACGACGGATTCCAATACAGACGCCTCGCGCGCACAGTGGACTTACTGTTGGTAGATATGAAGAAAAATGCTTTTAACCGGTGGGCTCTTCCCGCCGGGCCTTATCGTGAACCCTGGAGTTCTCGCGTTCGGGCCGATGCTATCGTTTTAACTAAAACGTCCGCGCCTGATCGCGAGCCGGAACACTCGTCGCCTACCCCTTCAGTGGCTCAAGGTCTGACTTGCCCCAAAAACATGTTTTCTACTCGGCCGGCAGCCAACTGTCTTGTACATTCCAGCGGAGGCCAGTGGCAACTCATATCGCTCAACGAACTCACACACCGTAAAGTTTTGGTAGTAAGTGGAATTGCTGACGCTTCCCTATTCTATGCTTTTGTTGAACAGGCAGAAGCAGATATAATGGAAGTGATGGAATTCCCCGATCACCACGCCTATAGTCAAAAGGATTGGCAAGCCATCAATGCAGCAAGTCACGCATACGACCTTGTTGTGACTACTGAAAAGGACCTGGTTAAGCTGGAACGATTTCCCTTTGAGGCAAATAAACTCGTCGCTCTTCGGATGGAGTTACAAGTCGACGACGCGGACCTGCTGCTAGATTACCTAGAAAATAAATTACTCGGAATTTAGGACATTACGACTATGGCGGCCCCATTTCTCATACGAGCTGTGAATGAACTTCTTTCTGACATTGGTGGTAAGGGCAAGAAACTCCTCGATGTTAGTTGTAAAGAGGGTGATATACTGGAATCTGTTAAGGGCAAGGGCTTCGTCTGCCGGGGTACTAACTTTGAATCCAACTCTGTTCACCGCCAGAATACTGCAGTGGACTACGACGTCGACTTAAGGAAGGGGCTTCCCTACGAAGATGAAAGCTTCGACATCGTGCTTTTAGTCGAAGTAATAGAACACATTTCCTGCCACGACGACATAATCAGAGAGCTTTCAAGAGTCTTGAAAACTGGAGGAAGATTGATCCTCACGACCCCAAACGTCATGCGACTAAACTCGCGAGTACATTTTCTACTGACTGGGTACCACAAGACGAAGCGCCGCTTTATTCCGTTTGAGACGCAATTGACTGAAGCTCACAAATACCACAACTTCCCCATTGATTTTCCCGTCCTCTACTATTTCGCCAAACGGAACGGTCTCAAGTTGGAGGCGCTGGGACACAGCAAGGTTAAAGCGTATTCGCGATTTCTCCTCGCCCTGATGTGGCTTCCGGTTTCTATATACAGTTGGTACACTTTATGCGTGAGGGAACATAACGGGGCACAAACTAAGGAAAATATAAAATTGCTGCGCTGGTTGTGCCACCCGCAAATTCTCACCGAAGACAATTTAGTATTACGCTTCCGAAAGACGATGGCATCGTGATGGAGAGGGTTCTCGTCGCTCAGACAGGATTTCTCGGCGACGTCGTCCTTACTACTCCCCTGCTTACTACACTGAGGCAGGTATTAACGCTGGAGTCCCTTACAGTGCTGACTACCCCGCAAGCCGAGCAGTTAATCAAAAACCACCCGGCCGTCGACCACGTGATGACCGACGCAAAACGCCAAGAAGACCGTGGTCTCAAAGGACTTCTCCGGACGACCCGGCGCGTGAGAGAGGGACGCTTCACAATGGCAATCGCGGCGCACAAATCGTTGCGCACGGCGCTTCTACTTTACATGGCGAGAATCCCCCATCGCATAGGATTCTCGGGTACCCCCGGTCAATTATTATACCATCAGGCCATTGGCCGCGATCCACAACTTCATGAGATTGAGCGCATATTATGTCTGATGCGTGCTTTCCACATTGAACCAGAAGCATGTATTAGAAAGCCACATGTAGCCTGTTCAGATAACGGAATGACTCGAGCGCGCATACTGCTCCAGAACGCCGGAATCGATTCGAATGAAGAATTTTTTGTTGTCTGCCCAGGCTCCGTTTGGCGAACAAAACGCTGGACCAAGGAAGGATATTCCGAATTGGTAAGAAGCCTCTCGCGTAGATACGGGCGGGTGTTACTGTGTGGCAGCGAAGCAGACAGGGCTTTAGCAAATGAGATCGAGCCCCGGGCCGGGGAACCTAGTGTGTTGAACTTGGCCGGCAAAGTGGATCTAGAAACGTTTGTTTCCATCATCGATAAGGCCACCCTCGTGATCAGTAATGACAGCGCACCGATGCATCTTGCGGTCGCGCGCAATGTCCCCGTGGTTGCTATTTTCTGCGCGACCACCCCCGCCTTGGGCTATGGTCCATATACGAATGCTGCCGTGGTGGTGGAAAAGAAAGACTTGCCGTGCCGCCCATGTAGCCGCCATGGAGGAAACCGCTGCCCAATTAAAACCGAAGCTTGTATGAAGTCGGTTACGTGTTCAGATGTTTTGGCAGGGGTCGACCGCTTGATCAAGCGCACCGCCTAGATTTAACGTATGAAATCCTTTCAGTGATAAGGAGTTCTCCGTGAGATTGCGAGAGCGCGTTTCGTCACTCAATATTTCGACATCAAAAACGGCTGCTAGGTTGGCTCGACCGAAGAGAAAGGGGGCAATATGGTGTTTTGTTGTTTCGCCCCTTCACGCCTTTCTTAACACTTATCTTGCGAAGGCAAGATGGAAACAAGGCATGGCAGGTTTGACGTTATCGATCTTCCGATCATACCGGATATTCGTGGTTTATTCAAAACTGTGGGAACTTCGGAATGGATTGGTGAAGGTTACAAATCCGACAGGTCGTCGGGAGAAGAGAGAGAATAAAGACGAAACCGCGTAGACCAGCATATATTGAACCGCGAAAAACTCTCCAGACGTAAAAACGGGTGTATGTGTATACGATGAATTGCCCCTACGGCTATACAGCACGTCAGGATCAGCGCAACATTTGGTGGCTGTTGAAGGGGCAAGAGAACGTCATTCTTTCTTGCATACAACTTGTTCAGTCTGGCAACGGAACCGTGCTGAAAGGGGGAAGAGGAACCACGATTAGCATCTCGATAGATGCACAGAGTCGGGCCGTCATTAGACGTTATCGCCGAGGTGGGCTAGTTCGCCATTTTTTCACAGATATCTACTGGGGCTATAGAACGAGACCATTCAAGGAGCTGCACAGTCTTACCCAGGCACGCGAGCGGGGTGTCCCAACTGTAGAAGTGCTAGGTGCGGGGGTAGAAAGACTCTCTCGCGGCTTCTACAGAGGCGTTCTCATCACTAGAGAAGCTGAAGGTTACCTTAATCTAGCCCAATGGCTGGATCAGAACAAAGCCCTACATAATCGTCTTGACACCTGCGAACAGGTATTAGAAACGGTTCGGTTCATGCACGATAAAGGAGTTTATCACCCCGACCTGAATGTTTCTAACGTTCTCGTTTCAGAGAAGAATTTAACCCCAAAAGTAATGCTGTTGGATTTCGACCGCGCCCGCATTTACACGAATCCGGTACGTAGAACTCAAAGAAAACGAAGTTTAAAACGTTTTCAGCGATCAATAAATAAATTCGATCCGGAAGGCAAAATATTGCCTTTAAGTTTTCAACGACGGTTGACCATGGAACAACATTCGCCAGAGAGATAAACGTTGGGTATGGGCAGTTGAAAGGCGTGACACTTTGCTTAACAATGTAGAGAGGACTCCTTGGACTTGTTTGTTCCCAAAAACTGAACCCCATATCGATATGAAAACGTTTAGAAAGTAGCCACCCCGTGGCATCCGGCGAATTCTCAACACAACACAAGAAGATCCTTTTTTTGCTATTTGGTGCAATCGGTGACGTCACCAGGGCACTCCCCTTACTGACTCGTGTCCGGCGGTACCATCCTGAGGCTTATATAGCGTGGGCCGTTGAACCGGCCGCAGCCGCACTGCTTAACAGCCACCCTGCTCTAGATGAGCTCTTCCTATTTGAACGGCAGAACGGAATCAGCGCTTTTCTATCATTTCTCAAGAAAGTACGTAACAACAATTTCGATTTGGTCTTGGACCTTCAGCGTCACGCTAAAAGCGGTATAGTCAGTTTTTGCTCTCGAGCCCCAGACCGATTAGGGTTCCATCGAACCAACACCAAGGAGGCAAATTGGCTTTATAGCACCCGCACAATCAAACCGGTCCGCGAATTCTCGCTCAAATTGAACCAATATCTATTTTTCGCCGACGCACTTGGGCTTCCCGATGACGGCATTAATTTCGGCCTCCAGCTCGAGCATCATGAGCAACTCAAAATAGACAGGTCTCTTCGTGGCATTTCTAAACCTTTTGTTACCTTTTACCTGGGTTCAAGTTGGCAAAGCCGAAATTGGTTTCCGTCTTCAACCGCCAATGTCGCAAAAACTCTATCGGATAGGTACGGCACCAGCGCTATACTATTAGGTACGGAAGACGAAATGTGTTTTGCCGAAAAAGTATACTCCGAGCTCCCTAACGTTGAAACTATTAATTTAACTGGTAAAACAGACCTACGGGAGCTGATAGG
>CAZSWX010000149.1:0-6022 GCA_964610865.1 uncultured Enterobacteriaceae bacterium | reverse complement strand
TCGAAAACCCTTGGACGGAGCCTGAAGAGGACATGTTCCTCATGTCGGTGTCGCCAGAGAGAGCGCCGGATAGGGCAGAATACGTTGAACTAGATTTCGTCGGGGGCAATCCCGTAGCCATCGCCGGTGAGGAGTTGTCACCTGCCAAGTTGCTTGCGACGGCAAACAAACTAGGCGGCAAGCATGGAATAGGGAGGTGTGATTTAGTAGAGAATCGATATGTCGGCATGAAAGCCCGAGGCGTTTATGAAACTCCGGGCGGGACCATTTTGCACACTTCCCATAGGGCGCTGGAGACGCTGACACTAGACCGGGAAGTTATGCATCTACGAGATTCTTTGATTCCTCGGTATGCGGAAATGATTTATTACGGTTATTGGTTTTCGCCTGAGAGAGAGATGCTCCAAGCAGCAATGGATGAATCCCAGAAAAACGTGACCGGGACAGTCCGTGTAAAGCTTTATAAGGGTAATGTCACCGTCGTAGGCCGTAAGTCTGAGAGTTCCTTGTATCGCCCAGAGGTAGCCTCTTTTGAAGAGGACGGGGGGTACGACCAGTCCGATGCCCAAGGTTTTATACGGCTAAATTCGCTTCGTCTACGAATACGGGCCCTGGCGAAATAGCATGGCCATTTCTGGTACGGACTTCGGATAACCAGATTCTGCACTCCTGGTCGGGATCTGGAACCTTGCCACGGACAACTGCTTTAGGTGTATACTAGCGGTATGGCTCTACACAAAAAAAAGGCATGGGGCGGTCGCTTTACTAAGGTGCCTGACCCGTCGATGGAAGCATTTACCTCGTCGCTGGCGGTGGATCGCAGGCTCGCACATTATGACATCCAAGGGTCAGTTGCCCACTGCAAGATGCTCGTCAAGCGCAATATTCTGACGGCGAGCGAGGGAAAAAGAATCTTGAAGGGCCTGGCTGGAATCGAACGTGAACTACAGCGTGGTACATTTCCATTTTTATCTTCGGATGAAGACATACACATGGCGATCGAGCGCCGGTTGACCGAAAAAATTGGCGCGGTCGGAGGAAAAATCCATACGGCACGCAGTCGGAATGACCAGGTTTTATTAGACGTACAGCTTTACATGCGTGATGAAATATCGCAGATACGGAAACTACTAGCTTCTCTGCAAAAACGCCTTACGACTATGGCAAAAAGGCACAGAAGCACCATTCTACCCGGTTATACACATTTACAGAGAGCACAGCCTATTCTCCTAGCGCATCATTTTCTGGCCTATCACGCGATGCTCCAACGTGACGCGCGGCGGTTACGCCAGTGTGAGGCGACCGTCAATGTTTTACCCCTGGGTGCGGGAGCGCTATCTGGTACCACGTTGCCGATCGATCGGGCACACGTTGCAAAATTGCTGCGATTTGAGCATGTAAGCGACAACAGTTTGGATACCGTTTCCGACCGTGACTTCATCGTAGAGTTTCTTTCCTTCGGAGCTATATTAGGGATGCACCTCAGCCGCTTTTCGGAAGAGCTGGTATTGTGGTCTAGCAGTGAATTCGGTTTTATCGATCTTCCGGAGGAATTTGCCACCGGTAGTTCCATGATGCCGCAGAAGAAGAACCCTGATGTTCCCGAGATTATCCGAGGCAAAACGGGGCGGCTCTACGGCAATCTATTCACGTTGTTGACGATATTGAAGGGTCTCCCTCTCGCTTACAATCGGGATCTCCAAGAAGATAAAGAACCCTTGTTTGATACCGTAGACACCTTAAAAGGGATTTTGACTGTACTAGAGCTTATGCTGAGAAAGCTGCGTTTTGATACGAGCCGTATGCGAGATGCGGCGTCGAGTGGATTTCTGCTCGCTACAGACGTTGCAGATTACCTTGTAGAAAAAAAGATGCCTTTTCGTCAGGCCCACGCTGTTGTTGGTGCCGTAGTACAATGGTGTGTGCGTGAGGGGCGTGAGCTGCATGAATTGACCCTTTCAGAGTGGCAGCAGTTCTCCCTCCTTTTTGAGGCGGATTTATTACCTCGGATGACGTTAAAGGGAGCTGTGGAACGGCGGGCTTCCCACGGAGGAACGTCGCCAAAAAACGTTGAACGGCAGCTACGTTCGGTAAGAGCCTGATTGTGTACAGCATTATTGCGATTTATGGGTGCGCCCTTGTTCTAACGGTGGCGAGCGGTTGTGGTCATAAGACTGACATCCGGCCCCCGGAATTTGTCGCGCCCGAAGGCGTCGGAGACCTTGCCTTGTCAGTGGAGGAAGACGGCGTAAAATTACGGTGGTCCCGTCCGTTGCATTATGCGGACGGGAGCGAGATGGACGATTTGGGCGCCTTTGTTGTGATGCGAGCCAGTAGGGACAGCGCGGCAACTATGCCATTCGAAAGGATTGCAATTATACCAGTCGAAGATCGTGAGAGATTTCAGCAAACGAAAAAATTCGACTATATAGATGTGGGGCTTACCCCCGGGACCTTCTACCGGTATCGGGTTTTTGCAGTCACTCTAGACGGGTACCAGGGCAACAATTCAAATACTGTGGAACTTGCTTGGTGAGACGGCCCCGCCCAGGATTAAAGAGAGAAAAGGTGCGATGCATGAAAGTTCCCTTTACAAAGATGCACGGAATTAGCAACGATTATGTTTACGTCAATGCGTTTGAAACAACCTTACCGGACCCTTCTTCGTTCTCCACGACAATCAGCGAAAGGCGGACAAGTATCGGAGCCGACGGTTTAATTTTGATTTGTCCCTCGGACAAGGCGCATGCGCGCATGGAGATGTACAACGCAGATGGCACTAGGGGTGAAATGTGCGGAAATGGTATCCGATGTGTTGGAAAGTACGTGTACGACCATGGGATCGCCGTTGACAATCCACTACTTATCGATACCGATGCGGGGTTGAAAAAGCTTTTCTTACAAATAAAGGCGGGTAAGGTTGCCCGTGTGACTGTGGACATGGGGGAACCCGTCTTGCATGGGCCAGACATTCCGGTCGCGTCCACGGGACAGGTTATCGAAGAGCGGTTAGTGATCGACGATGAAAATCTCGATGTAACTTGCGTTTCCATGGGTAACCCGCATTGTATTATATTTGTGGATAGTGTAGACAACGCTGCGGTCGCAACCATAGGTTCCAAACTTGAGATGAACGATTTCTTTCCGAATCGTGTAAACGTGGAGTTCGCGGAGGTGCTAAGTCCATCGGAATTGAAAATGAGAGTGTGGGAACGTGGGTCGGGTGAGACGTGGGCCTGCGGGACCGGTGCTTGCGGTGTAATGGTCGCCGCCGTCTTGACGGGCAGGTGCGAACGAAAAGTAACTATCCACCTTCGTGGGGGGGATTTGGACATTCATTGGAGTAACGCTGATAACCATATTTATATGACGGGAACGGCGGAAGAGGTCTATGAGGGGATCATAGAAGTTGGCTAGTGTTCCTTGGCCGTTGTTTTCTTTTCCTTTTGGACAGAAACTGAGGTGAGTTCTATGTTTGCTGGATCCTTTGTGGCTCTCATTACCCCATTCAAGAACAATGCGATCGATGAGCGGTGTTTAGCAGACCTGGTAGACTGGCACATCAAGAGCGGAACGCACGGGATAGTACCATGCGGGACAACCGGAGAGTCTGCTACTCTTTCGCACGACGAGCACAGAGAGGTCGTTCGGCTTGTTGTTAGCGTGGCTGACAAACGTGTTCCTATACTTGCCGGCACGGGGTCAAATTCCACCGCCGAGGCTGTTCGAATGACTTGTGAAGCGCAGGAAGCCGGCGCTGACGGCGCCTTAATGATTTCTCCTTATTATAATCGCCCGCCGCAGGAAGGGATTTATCGGCATTACAAATCTGTGGCGGAGGCCGCCGCCGGCTTCCCGATCGTTTTTTACAATATTCCGAGCAGAACTGGCTCAAATATTTTACCTGATACTATGGCCCGGTTAGCGAAAATATCGAATATCGTTGGGGTTAAAGAGGCCACGGGCTCCATTGACCAGGTTATAGATATCCGTCTTGCCTGTGACGACGAGTTCTCCATATTGTCAGGTGAAGATACGCTCACATATTCTATGATGGCCTTAGGTGGGTCTGGTGTGATTAGTACGGCCGCGAACGTGGTTCCGGCCGCTATGGCAGACCTGGTGAATGCGGGACTTAAGAAAGATTGGGCAAAAGCCTGTTCGATTCAGTTAGGGTTGGTTCCGTTGATCCGCGCGTTATTTGTGGAAACGAACCCGATCCCGGTAAAAACGGCATTGGCGATGATGGGCAGGTGTGGACCTGAACTACGCCCACCGTTAAGCGCCCCGTCAAAACAGACCAAAGAAGGACTAAAGACGATACTAGCGGCGCATAGCATTGTATAATAGTGGTGGCTTGGGATACCGGCCGTGATCCGTTGGTCTTTTTGGCGAGGCCCGACCTAGTTTGCTTTGCCGAAGTTGGGGAGAAATATGGAGAAACGGATAGTAGTGTGTGGGGCCGCGGGGCGTATGGGTAAAATGTTGGTCCGGCTCATCGGGATGCACCCGGACGCTAAACTGGCAGGAGCCATTGAATCAGAAGGCCATCCTTCGTTGGGGAAGGACGCTGGCAAAGAGGCCGGCGGTGAATCTTTAGGCGTGAGCATTACGAGTGACTATTCCGAGGTTGCCGCGCCCGACACGACGGCTCTTGACTTTACGATAGCAGATGTGGCCGCTGATCATCTTCGCATAGCCGTTGCAAAGGGGGCAGGTATTGCCATCGGGACGACCGGATTGTCGGACGAACAACGCGCGGAAGCCGAGAGTATCGCGCCCCAGAGTCGGGTCATCCTGGCGCCAAATATGAGTGTCGGCGTCAACATTTTGATGAAGGTAGTAAAGGACGTCGCGAAGATCATTGGGGGTGATTTTGATACCGAAATATCTGAAATGCATCATCGGTTCAAAATCGATGCTCCAAGCGGGACGGCAATAGCGTTAGGACGCATTATAGCTGAGGCTCAGAGGAAACAATTTGGTGAGAATGTGCGGTATGCACGGGAAGGTCTGACAGGTGAACGTACAGACGACGAAATTGGAATTGTGGCGCTGCGAGGGGGGGACACTCCAGGTGATCATACTGTCTTTTTTGCCGGGCTTGGTGAGCGATTAGAATTTACCCACAGGGCCTTGGACCGAGAATGTCTCGCCCGTGGTGCTGTCCGTGCGGCTTTGTGGTTGGCTGATAAGCCGAATGGCCTTTATACTATGGCGGACGTGCTTGGTTTTGACGTTGACAGGTGACCCGTAGGCCGCGAGTGCTGGTTCCTCCCATCGAACGGTTGGGAGGGAACGTGCTACCAAGGACCTGCGATTGTCCGGAATTGGAGTGCTCGTTCCAAGCGATCGAGAAATGATTTACGAGAGATTTCGTAGGCTCCTAAGCGTGTCAAGTGAGGGTTTGTGATCTGGCAGTCGATGAAGTCAAAACGCCACTCCTGAAGTCTTTTCGTCAATTCGTAGAATGCGACTTTGGAGGCGTTCGTAGCGCGCTTGAACATGGACTCACCGAAAAAGGCTCTGCCCAGGCTGACGCCGTAGATACCTCCGACTAATAGATCGTCGTCCCACGCCTCGGCGGAGTGTGCAAATCCTGCCTCGTGGAGTGCACAATATGCGCTTCGCATTTCCGGCGTTATCCAGGTCCCCTGACCTTGATCTATTCGAGTCTCCGCGCACGCGCCAATTACCCGATCGAAAGCGAGGTCAAATGTAATGCGGAAGCGCTTCTGCCGCACCACCCGCTGCAGGCTACGTGAAACATGGAACTGACCTGGTTCGATCACACAGCGTCGGGGAGGGCTCCACCAGAGTATCGGAGATTTGTCATCAAACCATGGGAAAATACCTTTTTCGTACGCGAGTAGCAAACGCGCGACGTGGAGGTCTCCCCCTACGGCTAATAGTCCGTCCGCGTTAGCAAGCGCGGGATTAGGGAAAACCATTTCTTTACTGAGTTGAAACACGGGCATGTTCGAATGGTATCGTTATAAAAATGAAGAGCGGTGTCAATTGT
>CAZSWX010000148.1:0-6025 GCA_964610865.1 uncultured Enterobacteriaceae bacterium | reverse complement strand
GCAAAAAAGAAACCCTTCTTTTGGGTTGTAGCATCGGGTCAAAGGGGCGAAATTTTTTTTAGCTGCGGGGATCAACCCGATTGGCCCTGTTTACGATGTGTGATGAGGGAAAAGGAGTATAGATGCGGTTTGGACGGCCCTTCGGCGCCGTTTTCTGGGCTGTTTTTGGTATCTTTGGCGGCCTCCTTTGGTGTATTGGTTATACTCGGGATAAACACGACTCGCCAGCCGAAGCTGCTTCAGTGCGATTTTGCCGCCCTCAACATTACGGAGCAAAAGGTGAACAAGAATGCTTCATGCCCGGTTTGCTCTTAATGTGTGCAGCTCACGTTGAGAGTGAGATCGAAAGGCGAGTTCCCGCCCTTGGTTATTTCGCTTGCCAGAACAGCAAGGTCGTTGAGGGGACGGGAGGAGGGGGAGACAGGCCGGCGGAAATCATAACCATTTGCATGAATGTGTAGTATAATACGCGGATTTGTCCTTCAAAACGAGAGGAGTCTCGTAAACTTGGACCTGGGACGTGAAGATTGAAAATTCCAGACGGCCCGTACAAAAACAGTGATGGGGGTGCAACGAAAGCCCGCTCGAGCGTTTCGACTCATCTCGCACGCCTTGAGGCGGAGAGCATACACATTATTCGTGAGGTAGCAGCCGAGTTCGAGAATCCAATGATGCTTTATTCCATTGGAAAGGACTCGGCGGTCATGTTGCATTTGGCCCAGAAAGCTTTTTCACCGGGGCGATTACCTTTTCCGTTGCTACATATTGACACCACGTGGAAGTTCCGCGAAATGATCACCTTTCGGGATGAATACGTGAGAGGAAAGCTTGGACTAGACGTTATCGTTTATGTCAACGAAGAGGGGATAAGGGCCGGCGTGAGTCCTATAAGCCACGGCTCGCAAAAGCATACAGACGTGATGAAGACCCAGGCGCTCAAACAGGCGTTAGACAAGTTTGGTGTCGATGCCGCATTCGGAGGCGCTCGCCGCGACGAAGAAAAGTCGAGGGCTAAGGAGAGAGTATATTCGTTTAGGGACAGAAATCACCGTTGGGACCCGAAGAACCAAAGACCAGAACTCTGGAACCTTTATAACTCAACGATTGATAAGGGCGAGAGCATTCGCGTTTTCCCGTTGTCAAATTGGACAGAGCTTGATGTCTGGCAGTATGTGTACCAGGAAGAATTACCAATCGTTTCTTTGTATTTTGCCAAGAAACGACCAGTGGTTGAACGAAACGGTGTATTGATCATGGTCGATGACAAAAGATTTCCCTTAAAGAGCGGCGAGCAAGTACAGATGAGAAAGGTACGCTTTCGTACATTGGGATGTTATCCCCTAACTGGAGCTATGGAATCCGACGCTGATACGCTTCCTTTAATCATTCAAGAAATGCTGTTGGCGACACATTCTGAACGACAAGGAAGAGTGATCGACTTCGACCAATCTGGTTCGATGGAAGAGAAGAAGAAGGAAGGCTATTTCTAATAATCCCATCGCGCTTGAAATTACCTTCGGCGACCAAAGTCGTTAGGTCAATCGTGCTGCGAAAATTAGGGCCGGCACCAGGCGGATAAAATGTCACACCAATCGAACCCGATAGCTGCCGATATCGAGACTTACCTCGCGGAACATGAACGGAAAGACCTACTGCGATTGTTAGTGTGTGGCAGTGTTGACGACGGAAAGAGCACACTCATTGGCCGACTACTATATGACAGCAAAATGATCTATCAGGATCAGCTGGAGTCTTTGAAAGTCGACTCGGGGCGTTATGGTACGACCGATGGCGAGTTTGATCCGGCCTTATTGACGGATGGGCTTAGAGCCGAAAGAGAACAAGGCATCACTATCGATGTAGCGTACAGGTATTTTTCTACCTCGAAGCGAAAATTTATAATCGCTGATACACCTGGCCACGAACAATACACTAGAAATATGGCTACGGGAGCTTCGACGTGCGACCTAGCCGTTATACTGGTTGATGCCCGTAATGGGATATCGACGCAAACGCGTCGGCACGCTTTTATAGCGTCCTTGCTCGGCATTAAACACGTCGTACTTGCCGTTAACAAAATGGACTTAGTTAATTACAGCCAGGTCTCTTATGACGCTGTAGTGAAAGATGTTACGGAGTTTGCCACGCAACTCGACATTCAGGATCTTCGGTTTATTCCTGTTGTTGCCTTGACGGGAGATAATATCGTCAATACAAGCCCAAAAATTCCCTGGTACAATGGAAGCCCTTTGATGGAGATATTGGATACAGTTTCTATAGCGTCTGACGAAAATCTCATAGATTTCCGCTTCCCCGTCCAATATGTGAATAGACCCGACGCACAATTTCGAGGGTTCTGCGGCACGATTGCCTCGGGTACCGTTCGTCCTGGGGATGAGGTTATGGTCCTGCCATCAAGAAAAACTAGTCGCATTGAAGGTGTGCATACCTTTGAGGGAAGGTTGCATGAAGCTGTCCCACCGCTTGCGGTAACTCTAACACTGGAGGACCAGATTGACATTAGCCGGGGCGACATGTTGGTGCACCCGAATAACCTGCCCATGATCGACCAACAATTCGACGCCATGGTAGTGTGGATGGGGGAACAACCGCTTCGATCGGGGAACCATTATTTTTTTAAGCAGACTACAAATATGACTCCAGGAAGAGTCAGCCAAATTAATTATATGGTCGACGTTAACACCTTCCACCGTGAGGAGACGGCGGCGCTTGCACTGAACGAGATCGGTCGCTGTGTCATAGAGGTCTACAAACCCGTCGCGTTTGATACCTACCGAAACAATCGGTCTACCGGGTCTTTTATTGTAATTGACCGTCTCACCAATAATACGGTTGGTGCTGGCATGATTATGGACCGGGTGCAGAATGCTGACGCGGCCCCCAGATACGGCGAGTTGTTGGGCCAACAGCCCGACGCTAAGGTACAATCCGTTTTGGCCCAACGGTCAATGACCGTATGGATTAGTGGATTGTCAGGATCCGGCAAATCGTCGATCGCAGAGGCGCTCGAGCGACAATTGGTTGATAAGGGATTCCCCGTCTATCGACTCGATGGCGATGCCATAAGGACAGGGCTTAACAAGGACCTCACATTTTCCCGCCGCGATCGAGGGGAGAATATACGCCGCATAGCGGAGGTCGCTAAGCTATTTAATAGGGCGGGACTTGTAGTATTGGTGCCCGTAATTTCGCCGTTTGAAAGAGACCGTCGCAACGCCGAGGAGATCATCGGTACTGATCATTTTTTCGAGGTCTTCGTAGATACGCCGCTTAGTGTGTGTGAACAACGCGATGTCAAGGGTTTATACCGGCTAGCCAGAGCGGGACAAATTGGAGAATTTACGGGCATTTCATCGCCTTACGAGCCACCCATCAACCCTCACCTCCGCGTAACTACCGAGAATCGAACCGTGGGCGAAACAGCGAAGGAAGTTTTCGAATGTATCGATTCTATAATCGGATTATGAGAGGATGTAACGTGCGCGGCGTCCATACCCAGGGATTACTGGCGGGCACCGTAATGGAGTGGGCGAGGTATTTGGATGCCGGCCATGAGGTCTCTGGTACAGTACCCGTGTTGTACTGAATTCGTCTGCCAAAGCATTGCAGATGGGAGAATTTAAGAGTATCGCATATCGGACTTTAGGGCGCACGGGGCTTCGAGTGAGTCCAGTAAGCATGGGAACCTGGCAGACATTCGATGTGCGCGAGGAAATACGGGTTAGGGCGGTAGGTGCGCTTGTAAGGAAAGCGGTAGAATCGGGGGTGAACTTGTTTGATACGGCCCCTATGTATGGCGCCGCCGAGAGTGTACTTGGTGCTGCCCTTAAGGGATGTAAGCAACATGTAATGGTGGCGACAAAAGTGCTCGTCTCCGACGGTGCAGCTGCTGAAAGGTCGGTCGAGGAATCACTGGAAAGGCTACAGCGCGATGTGATTGATCTCATGCAAATTCACAATATGTCTGCATGGGAACGTGTTGCTCCGGTTCTCCAAAAATATCGTAGTAAGGGGCGGATACGGTTTCTTGGCATTACAGACTACCGGCAATCAAAGTTTGGCGACATGGCGGATGCTATGAAGACCGGTCTGTTCGACACTATTCAGATCCCGTACAACATGGCGGATCGCTCTGCGGAGCGGGTACTCTTGCCTTTGGCAAAAAAGCTAGATCTCGGTGTACTGGTAATGACACCGTTGTCACCAATTTTTAATCGGGCCTCATTATTTGATGTTCTTAAAGGCAAAGATCTGACTTTTCTCAGGCCTTATGGAATATCGACGCCCGGTCAGGCGCTGCTGGCGTACCTGTTAGCGAAGTCCCCAGAGGTGGTCTTACTGCCAGCCACGTCGCGTTTGAGCCGAGTGTCAGAGAATGTCGCTGCTGGCACAAATAAGTCCGTGTTAGGTCGGGAAGCAGTCTTGCAATTCGAGGCCCTTTTTTCTCCAGGGTAACTAACACCCCCAAGAAGGGCGGCCTGGTGCGCGAGTCTCTCAACAGACGCATCAATTTCCCTTTTTCTCCACTCTTTGGTATGGTGACGGGGCGGTGGAATGGGACGATAGGACCTCGTCGCTGTGTGTATGGCGTCATCAGCACATCTATTGCCCGGGCCATTTGTCCACCTTCACTGTGAAAGTAGTTGTCTTAGGCCGTTGCGTCGTCGGCCAAACATAAGAACAAGGGAGATTTTGTGGATTCTCTAGGTGACTGGCAGCGTAGCTGCCATTGTGGTGAGCCCCGTATTGAACAGGTCGGACAGTCGTTGAAAGTGATGGGATGGGTCCACTCACGCAGAGATCATGGAGGGGTCACATTTATTGATCTGCGAGACCGCACTGGCCTCGTGCAAATTGTTTGTAATCCTCAGGTCAGTACGACGGCCCACTCCAAAGCAAAGGATTTGCGGTTGGAATACGTTGTGGCCGTACACGGTACATTAGAAAGACGGTCCCCAGAAACGATAAATCCAAATCTGCCAAGTGGAGAAGTGGAACTCCTCGTGCGAGAACTACGAATCCTCAACGAGTCAGATACGCCGCCATTTCCGATTGATGACGAGACCGAACCAGCCGAGAACACCAGACTGCGATACCGTTACCTCGATTTACGACGCCCTCGCATGTTTAGGAACATCGCCCTTCGTCATCGGTTGACCAAAATTGTGCGCGACTATATGGACCGGGACAAATTTCTCGAAGTTGAGACGCCTATTTTGACGAAGAGTACGCCAGAAGGTGCACGTGATTATTTAGTGCCTAGCAGAGTTAACGCAGGTGGATTTTATGCTCTCCCTCAATCTCCCCAGTTGTTTAAACAGATGCTCATGGTTAGTGGCCTCGAAAAATATTTCCAAATAGTTCGTTGTTTCCGTGATGAGGACCTGCGCGCGGACCGCCAGCCAGAGTTTACCCAGATAGACGTTGAAATGTCGTTTGTCCGACCGGAAGATGTCTACGAATTGATTGAAGGGTTAATGGTACGGTTGTGTAGAGAAGTGAAGAACATAGATGTGACAACTCCCTTTCCACGCATTACCTATCGCGAAGCTATGCTACGATTTGGCAACGACAAACCTGACATGCGTTTCGGGCTCGAGATCAGAGAGATGTCTGAACTGTTGAGCAGGACAGATATAAAGGTCTTCCAAAAAGTGGTTGAGGACGGCGGTGTAGTTCGTGGCTTAATAGTGCCTGACGACCCGTTCTCGAGGAAAGATTTGGACGATATGATCCCACTCGCCCAGGACTATGGAGCGAAGGGGCTAGCATGGATCCGTATCACGGAGACCGGTTGGCAATCACCTCTGGCCAAATTTGTCGCCGATGAACAAAAACAAGAGATCGAAACTGCATTAGGCCTCAAACGGGGCGATGTGCTCCTGATTGTTGCTGATACTGAGGGTGTTACCTGCGATGTTCTTTCGCGAATGCGTCTCTACATCGGGAATAAGTGCGGACTAATACCGAAGGACCAAATGTGTTTTCTGTGGGTAACTGACTT
>CAZSWX010000147.1:0-6030 GCA_964610865.1 uncultured Enterobacteriaceae bacterium | reverse complement strand
TTGTGGCCGCACAATTATGGAAACCAGAGCTAGACTTTCGCCGAGATATTCCTAGGGGCAGAGATTTCCGTTGATATTGAAATAGAGGTCCTAGACTCAATGCCAAGGAAGGTTGCCCACTTTTTGAAAGTCTAGGGCTTAATAAAATCTATAAAGCTCATGCACAAATTTAGCCTGGTCTGCTACGGTTCGTCTTCTGGCTGTAATTGCGTAAGATCTCCTTCAGCGTCTTCGACGGCTAGTTGTTCTACCCATTCCCGCGTGCAGGCAAAGAAGAGCCCAGACGAGGTTGTCAGGCTATATTTTTCTAGCCTGAATTGGCCATTCTCTAAGTCCCACTCAGCGCGTTCGTTCTCAACTTCAATACCGGAATACAAGCTTTCTTTCGGATTCTCAATTGTTTTTGGATCCCCGTAATCTTCGACAAAGAACTTCAGTACTCCAGTGTAGTCGCTAGATGGGAATTCTCCGGCCACAGCCACCATTTTGTCCTCGATGTAATAGTATGTCGTTTGAACTTGCGTGGAACCAATAAGATCCATAGTGGTTTCTATGGGCTCTCCGACGAGGTGTTTTTGTGCCTTGTCACTCGGAATTGCACCTAGTATCCTTCCATTGAAGCTGAAAGTGTCGGCCGCGTCTGCTTTTGTCATCACTAATGTAGGCCTCCACCAGACATCGATCAGAACCTGGGTCAGTAATAAATGACAGAGCTCAAACCGACGGCTCTGTCATTTGCCGCTCTTCTATTAGACGTGAATATGGATAGTGGATGAACTCTCGGGCTAGGTGTACCCTACACTCAAAGACGGGCGCTTGTCACCATCTCGTTGATGGACTGCACACATATGTGCGTCTCCAGTTGGTGATTGGGTGAACTTTGGACCGGTGAAAAATCAATGTTTAGCATTTAAGATATTAAGCTTGTCTTATGCAGGATGTAACAGGGAAACGGCTCCTTCCATTTTATCAAGCCCGGCCTTTAGTGTTTCCATCGAAGTAGCGTAAGAGATACGCACATGGTCCGAAGACCCAAAGCCTTCCCCTGCTACTAGCGCTACTTCTGCCTGCTCGAGGAGATATAGAGACAAATCCATCGCAGAATGAATAGTCCCTCCTGCCCAACGCTTTCCAAAGCAACCAGAGATTCGTGGAAAACAATAGAATGCACCCTCGGGGAGCGTGCAGGTGAACCCGGGAATATTCCTCAACCTTCCTACGACGTAATCTCTTCGTTTTTTAAACTCCGCGGCCATTACGCCGACCTGTCTTTGTTCGCCGACTAGCGCCTCGGTCGCAGCTGCCTGAGCTAGCGAGCTGGGATTAGATGTACTCTGGCTCTGTATAGTCTCCATTGCCTTGATAAGTTCTGTTGGTCCGGCGGCATAGCCTAACCGCCACCCAGTCATCGCGTATGTTTTTGACACGGAATTTGCAATTAGGACCCTTTCCCTTAGGGCCGGCTTCAACCTAAGCAGGTGCGGACAATCAGACGTGTCATATAGAAATTTTTCGTAGACGTCATCGGATATGACGATGATTTTAGACTTTTCGATTACGTTAGCCAATGCCTGGAGCTCGTCTTTGTTATAGGCCGCGCCGGTAGGATTTGATGGGCTATTGAGTAGGAGCGCCTTTGCCCCTGTTTGAAGAGCTTCGTCAAGTTGCGATGGATTAATTTTGAATCCCGTGTCTTCCGTCGTGGAAAGAAGTACTGGAGTACCGCCTGCCAACACCACAATGTCTGAGTAACTCACCCAATATGGGGCAGGGATCAAGACACGATCTCCAGGGCCAAGTAGTGCATGAAGGGCGTTGAATAATATATGCTTTCCTCCGCAGCTTGTGGTCACTTCAGAGAGGTTAAACTCAAGTCCGTTGTCCCTACCTAATTTTCTGATGATCGCTTCCTTGACTTCCGCTGTGCCGCCGACCGGCGTATATTTGGTTTGCCCCTGTCGAACCGCTTTGATCGCAGCCTCTTTTATATTGTCCGGAGTGTCAAAGTCCGGCTCTCCTGCGCCGAAATCTATCACCTCGATTCCTTTGCGCCGCAGCGCTGCTACCTTTACAGTCACCATAAGGGTAGGAGATGGCTTAACTTTTTCTAACCGAGGTGCAAGGCGCATAATGCTAACCCTATTTCGAGTACATCATTAGGTTATGAACGGGGTTCGGCTGGTGAAAAGCCGTTCAGGGTCTTATTCGTTAACTTTTGGAGCCGAATTTCGCTCGAAGGCGCTTTTCTACATGTGCCGGTACTAGACCTGTAACCAGACCGTTAAGGCTTGCGATTTCCTTAACCAAACGAGCAGCCGTGTAGAAATGCGCCGCTCCGGTGGTTAAAAAAATCGTGTCAATCTCTGGTCTCATGTGTCGATTCATGAGGGCCATTTGGAATTCGTATTCGAAATCGGACGCTGCGCGTAACCCTCGAATAATTGTTTTAGAGTTCATACGGTCAACGTAATCCACCAAGAGACCGTGAAAGCTATCGTAAATGACTCTATCGCTAACATCCTTAAGTTCCTCGCGGAACATCTCGAGACGCTCTTCCGGAGTGAAGAGATAATCTTGCTTTTGTGGGTTGTAGACTACAGCTACGACAACCTCGTCCGTTAACTCTAGGCTTCGGCGCACTATGTCTACGTGCCCGCATGTAGGTGGGTCAAAGGAACCGGGATAGATGGCACGGCGCTTCACGCTTATTCCTCGCAAACAGTTTCGTAGAAAGACACATCGGTTGTGCCGTAATGCCGGCTTTCCGTCAATACCAACGGAGCATAAGTAACTGCGAGCCGTTCTTTAGGCGCGTGTTCAACGATTACTGTTGCGTTAGGCAAGAGTAGGTTACCGCGCGACAACCGGGACATACTTTTTGCTACCCAACCTTCTTCGTAAGGAGGGTCCAAAAACACTACCCCGAAAAGCAATTTCTTTTCTTCGAGTATAGTTAGGGCTTTCAACGCGTATGCCCCCACGACGGTAGCTCGTCCACGTAGTTTGGTAGCTTTCAAATTTAGTCGGATAGTCTTTTGTGCGACTGGACTGGCATCAACAAAAACCGCCGAGCGTGCACCACGGCTGAGAGCCTCAATCCCGAGCCCGCCGGTCCCAGCGAAGAGGTCCAACACGTCGAGGCTGCCGAAAGACAGTCTATTGGAAAGGATATTGAAGACGGATTCTCGAACACGCTCTGATGTTGGTCTGATCCGCTGTCCTTTTGGAGCGGTCAAAGGTATTCCGCCGGCAGACCCTGAGATCACTCGCATTTAGACGCTGAGGATATGGACAGCTAAAGCTGCCGCCTCTCCGCGGACCATGCCACCGCCATTCTCTGTCAAACCAATTCGTGCTCCTTCTACCTGGCGTTTGCCAGCCTCGCCGCGCAGTTGCCAGAATATCTCAGCAATTTGCGCTGTTCCGGTGGCTCCTACTGGGTGACCTTTGGCCAACAATCCACCACTTGGATTTACGGGTATTTTTCCTCCAAGGGCCGTCGCGCCTTCGTCTACTAGTTGCCCACCTTCGCCTTGTTTGCAGAGACCGAGTTCTTCATAGATGATTAATTCTGCGGGGGCAGAGGCATCATGCACTTCCGCCACATCCAAATCTTCCGGCCCGACACCAGCGACCTCGTAAGCTTTTTGTGCGATGCGGGATGTTACCCCTACGTCACCGGGTTGGTGGTCCTTTCCAGAACCTAGAACTGAAGCTTTCACATACACCGGCTTCGTAGTGAATTCTTTTGCTTTTTCAGCACTTGTGAGTACTAGCGCCGCCGCCCCATCCCCAATAGGCGAACACATCATTCTGGTGAGCGGATCAGCAATCATAGGGGATTCGAGAATGTCCGAAACAGTGCGTGGCGTCTGAAACTGCGCGTGAGGGTTCAAACTGCCATTCGTATGGTTCTTGGCGGCGATGGCGGCGTACTGTTCCTTCGTAGTGCCAAATTTTCTCATATGGCTACGTGCGAACTCTGCGTAGAAATCCATAAACATACTTCGAGATTTTCCTGCCCCTGCTTTACCCGTCGTCTCTCTTGTCTCCTTCTTCATATCGGCCAAAGTTTTCTGCATCAGTTCAACATCAATCGCACTGCCTATAGCTGCGAAAGATTTCTTTTTATCCTCATGGTACAACTTTTCCATACCCAAGGCCAAAACGACATCATACATTCCCGAAGCGACATACAGCCAAGCTAAGTGGAAGGCGGTTGCGGCACTGGCACACGCGTTTTCCGTGTTGATCACTGGAATTCCACCGATTCCCATTTCTCGGAGCACTACTTGGCCTCGAATACATTCCTGCCCGGTGATAAGGCCGGCCATAGCGTTCCCGACTGCCACGGCTTCCAATTGTTCTTTCTCGATACCAGCGGATCCGAGAGCCGACTCAACAGATTCGCGGGACAGCTCTTTCATGCCCTTATCCAAGTGTTTTGCGAATCGGGTCATGCCGGCACCTACTATTGCAACTTCTCTCATTACACTCCTCCGTCGCTAAGTACTGCAGTTGACTTTCCGAAAACAACTATAGCCATATTACCCCTTGTTCTGCAAGGAGATTTTCTTCAGGATAGCACGTGTGAAATTCGTTCTTGTTCCGGTGAAGGCTCTTTCGGGGGGTAAAAGTCGTTTGTCGGAAATATTGTCCGATAGCCAACGTCGTGCCCTATCTGAGGCGATGCTTCGCGACGTTCTTACACAGTTGCGCCGCGCAGCATCCGTGGACCGTTTCGGGGTGGTAACCTCTGACGATGCCCTCCTCGCGATAGCCGGCGAGTTAGGTGCGGAAGCTATAGATGAGGTTCACCCACGGGGACTTAACGGAGCCGTTTCAATTGGGACCGAGTTTTGTCTTCAAGAAGGCGCAACCTCGATGCTAGTATTGCTTTCGGATCTTCCCCTTGTCACGTCCGAGGACGTTGATCTTCTTTTTTGCGACGCAACGGAAGAGCCCGAGGTCATGTTGGTGACTTGCAAAGAGGGAGAGGGTACAAATGCGATATTGCGTACCCCTCCGTTGGTTATGCAGACTTGCTTCGGGGGGCCGAGTTTGGCTGCTCATCAGGCGCAAGCTGAGAAAGATCGCATTCCTTGTCGAGTTGTGAGCGTTCCACGTATAGCTTTTGATATTGATTCGGTGGACGATCTCCGAGCTTTCGCTAGTAAGCCGACTCGGACGTTTGCGTATCGTACGATGGAAGAATTGGATATTCTGCGTACGCTTGGGGTGAATACATCTCCTTAAGGCAACTGTGCGCACGCAGTTTTGACGTTGGATCGGTTAATGTGCTGATGGTAAAATTTCCCGGAATGAATAAACCGCAGATAGTAGTCATTACGGGGCCAACCGCAGTAGGGAAGACTTCTCTAGCAATGGGTCTTGCCCAACGGTTCCGGGCAGAAATAGTAAGCGCCGATACCCGTCAAATTTTCCGCCATATGGACATTGGTACTGCCAAGCCAACCAAGTTGGAACAGGCGAAGACGCGGCACCACGTAATTGATGTCGTAGCCCCTGATCAGAATTTTGACGTCGCTCGGTACGGTAAAATCGCAAGACAAGCAATCGCAGATATCCTTTTCAGGAAAAGACGAGCTTTTGTAGTCGGAGGTGCGGGGCTTTATATACGTTGTTTGACCCGTGGTCTTTTTGCCGGACCGCCTGCCAACGAAAGCCTTCGCGAAGAGCTTGTAAGGAAAGAAGAGACACAGGGGGCGGGGTTTCTTTTTGACTGGTTGCGGCGCGTGGATGACAAAGCGGCAAGGCACATTCATTCCAACGATAAACTGAGAATACTTCGCGCGCTCGAGGTATGGCTTCTAACGGGCACGCCTATGAGTGTTTTGCAAGATGCTCACAGCTTCCAAGAACAACCATATGACGTACTCTATATCCGGCTTACTAGGAGTCGGGACGAGTTGACCAAGCGCATCGCAAAGCGTTGTTCTGCTATGATGAAAAAGGGATTTGTAGAAGAAGTACGTAAACTTCTGGGTATGGGTTATAGTCAAGAGCTTC
>CAZSWX010000146.1:0-6036 GCA_964610865.1 uncultured Enterobacteriaceae bacterium | reverse complement strand
CTAGCCGTTGCACACCGGCAGTTTAATATGCGATGGATAGGCGGGCGTGTGACTCACGCTATTTGTCGCGATCCTCGGCTCGGCCAAATTCGCGATCCTGCCAAATCTATTCATGCTACGGGCGAACCACGGGAAGTCGCTGCTCGTTATACTCACCCTAAGACGGTGGCCAGGAAGAAAGACATAATGGGTTGGCCAGAGTTCCACATCAAATGACGCTACTTCCCCGGGGACGAGGGGGATGGGTGTTTGTAAGGACTCGCGGTACGAAGCCCGCAAACAGCCCTGGCTAACCTTCATTGATCGTTCGTCCGGATAGACATCGGTGAGCTTAACGTGCCATTCCGTGTCATCACAGTCGCTAGAAGCGAACAATTCCAAATGTGGCCAGCCAGAGATCCGAAGTTCTTCTTCTAAGACGGGACTGGTGTAAACTATCACATCAGCCCGCGCCTCAACGGGACCTTGATCTAGCGGAATATCCTCGAGCGGATATTGCTTAACGTCCAGTTGAGTTGGCGCCGGGTCGTTTGGATCATAGCGATAGGTTTGTACTGGTTCTTCGCACGAGGGCGGGTTTTTGGACAACTCTCTCGTCGTCCCCTCGCAGCGTAAGTAAAAATTCTGTTCCGCGTTGTCGACCGGCCACCGCTCTGTTTCGAGCCAAACGTTGCGACCCGTTTCAAAAAGACGAACAGGGGGATCCTCTCCTACGCCGTTGTCTATTCCTTTAAGCCAGTGATCAAACCAGCGCAGATGGATCTCGTGCATCTCAAGTGCCGCCTGTGGACCAAAATCGATACCGGCGTAACTGTCGTGCGGCCAGCGGCAATTAACATGACTCCACGGGCCAACAATAAGCTGCTGCATGCTGCGTGCCGGCGATGCGCGCATCATATGCTCGTAGTGGTGAAACGCACCGGTCAGATCTTCCATATCGAACCAGCCAGTAACATGCAGACACGGAACATCGATCTGATGATAGTGGTCATCAAACCGCAGCGATTGCCAATGTTCATCTAAGGTATCGTGCTCCAGCATGTCGTGCCAAGTTTTACCTACTGGGTCAATAAACTCACCGATGGCCGTCAACGGTAAACGCCGCAAAATGCTGTCCCAGTCATGCACTTCAAGGCCGTGAAATTCGGCAATGCGACGCCTAACGAGATACACCCACCAGCCGAAGTAGAGCTGAAATACTCCCCAGGTGTACGGGATCTCTTGTTGCCAGCGGCCGGCTGCGGACGTTGAGATCATGCAATTCAAGTGTGGTGGCCGCTCCGCAGCGGCCGCCCACTGGGTCCAACCCATATAACTCAGGCCGGTCGTGCCTACTCGACCAGTGCACCAGTCTTGGTTTGCCGCCCACTCGATGACGTCATGAGTGTCGTGTCCATCATGGACAAAGGCGCGCCACCGGCCTTCAGATTTTCCTCGGCCCCGGACGTCGTGGACAATCACGGTATAGCCACGTTCTTGATAAAAACGTGCCTCCTCCAAAAAAAAGACGGCCGTACTCTTGTCGTATGGTGTAGACTGGACAATTGCGGGCGCAGGATGGGTATCGTCGCCCGATAAGTAAATATCGGCCGCCAACTCAATCCCGTCTCGCATGCGAATGCCGGTCTCAAAAACTGGATGGGCGTTCTTGTCCGCGGCTCGAATAGGATCTTCAAAAAAGCGTTGGCGTGGAGTCTTGAAAGTGTCAGTCATAGGTATGAGGCTTTGAGGTTTAATTCGAGGGGCTCAGTCCTTCTCCTCCGAGTGAACCGATTGTTCGGCTTCCATGACCACAACGTCGCCCGGCCCGGCACTGACCTCACCGCCATCGACCACGTAGGTCATGCTAGTAGCAAAGGCTCCGGCTGGACTCGCCAAGAATAATGCCAAGCCTGCTATTTCATTTGGTTCACCGACGCGCCTTTGTGGGTTGATTGGAGATCCACTTCGCTCAACAGCATCGACTAAGTCCTTTGCCAACTCGGTGCGAATGAGGCCCGGCGCGATACAGGTGACACGGATGTTATCGCCTGCCCATTCTTTGCCTAAGAGTTGAGCCATATTTATCAGCGCCGCCTTGGAGAGTGCATACGTCCCAATGCCCATAGAAGGACGAACACCTTCATTAGACGTAATGTTAATCACTGCTCCCCCTCCCCGTTTGCGCATAGATTCGCGACACAGCCGGGCTAAATGCAGCGGTGACCACACATTCGTCTTCATAACCCTGAGGAAATCTTCCTCATTTTCATCGGCTAAGGTTACCAACGAGACCCCGGCGGCGTTGTTGACGAGGATGTCTACGCCTTCAAATTCTTCGATAGTTTTTTTATACAATTTGTCACAATCTTCACTCTTGGACATGTCGGCTTGCACAATCAGAACACGACGACCCGTCGCTGCCACGTCTTCTCTGGCTTTCTCAAGTGCCTGACGGCTACGGGCTGCAAGAACCAGGTCAGCCCCATGTTGGGCGAAAGCCAATGCAATCGATCGCCCTATGCCTTTAGAACCTCCCGTCACGATAGCGACTTTACCTTCCAACGAAAAATCAACTATACCCATGCGGTCTCTCCTTAAAGAAGATCGGTGTTTATATTTTGCTTAGCATGACCTAGACCGGGAGCAGAAGCTCCTTTGCCCTAACTCTCGTCGCTCGCCGAGACTAGCACTCTCCGCGAAAAAAGGGCACGAGCATGAATTTTGATCCCTGACAGGACAGGCACTGACAAAACCTCTTGCATTCCCGACCTAACGCGGTCGAGCATTCGGCATACGGATAATTTTCCTAAAACATCGCTCCAATGCACCCTCTTTTTCGTTGGACTACCTTTTTTAAAAAGTAGACCTGGCAACTAGTCCTGCCGCCGCTGGCCGCTGCATTCGTTCACGATTTTAGCGAAGACGTAGAAACAGGGTTTGGTAGTAAGCCTCTTCAATTTCTTTCATGCGCTCGATTGACAAAAGTTTATACCATAGGTACCGCTATCTTCGAGGTGCCTACCGCATGCACTATATTCCACCGGTCGTTTTTTAGCCGCCCAGACGTTACGGCTCTGCTTCTTCAAAATTTTAAAGGTCATCCTCGAGGTAAGATGAAACCATCAGTTATTCTACTGCTATTACTCCTTTTCCAACTAGTCATCCCTATAAGCACCGTCCAGGCCTATTTTGATCCGGGTACGGGGTCTATGCTATTTCAGGCGCTTGTTGCAGTCCTAGCAACGGTAGGGGTCTTTTATAGGAGAATTCTAGATTTCTTCCGGAAAATCCTACATCTCGATAAAACTGAGGAAACAGATATTTTCTCGAAAAATGACAGACCACCCGAATAAACAATCCCCCAACCCCCTACCAGAAGGCCGCCCGGATTTTCCAACAAAACCGAAACAGGCGTGACCCGTCTAGTTACATCGCGAATGAACGATCAAATTGCTCATCCTGCCTCATTTCGAGACCCATCCGGATTCGTTTTCAAGGAAGGCAACGGAATCTTTCGCCGCATCAACCCTATTTATTTTGCAAACTATTCAAAGTTAATGAATTCCGGTTTGTATTCCGAGTTAATCGCACAAACGCTCCTCATACCCCACGCTCAGATAAGTAAGGACGACGAGAAAATAATCATTCAGCCAGACAAAATCCCCTTCATCCTTTATCCCTACGAATGGTCCTTTTTACAGCTAAAAGACGCAGCGCTGCTCACTCTGTCAATTCAACGGATAGCACTCGAGAAGGACATGGTCCTGAAGGATGCTACTGCTTTTAATATAGCATTTCACGAGGGGCGCCCCATTTTCATCGATACCTTGTCATTTGAAAAATATATCGAGGGCACCCCCTGGCACGCGTACGGCCAATTTTGCTCGTTCTTTTTAGCACCGCTCGTTATGTGTGCGTATGTCGGATTGGAGGCCCCTACCCTCCTCGGCACCTATATCGACGGCCTCCCGCTCGAACTTGTGTCAAATTCCCTACCCCTCAGATCTAGGCTCAAACCATTGACCCTTTTGCACATTCACGGACTTGCAAAATATCAGAGAAGATATCAGAGAAGTTTTGCTTCGTCTTCAGAATCCGGTGTCAGCAAGGCCAAACTACTCGCCATCATCGATGGCTTATATGAAGGCATTCGCGCACTCTCACCAAAGATCGCGACGGGGTGGGCTGACTACTACTCCAGAACCAACTACCAAGAACCTGCGTTTGAGGACAAAAAAGGTATAGTCTGTGATCTTATCAATGAATCCAGGGCGTCAACGATTTGGGATGCGGGAGGCAACGACGGTACGTTCGCCAGGGAAGCCTTAGAGCGAACGAAAGTCCAGTTCGCCTACGTGAGCGACGTCGACGGCGGGGCTGTCAATAGTAATTACGCCATCGTCAGAGAGCGGCGAGAAACCACCCTACTGCCCTTCGTCGCAGATTTCGCCAACCCATCGCCCGGCATTGGTTTTAATAATGAAGAGCGAGAATCCCTAACGTCGCGCCTCAAGGGCGCCCATATTGACTTGATTCTCGCGCTCGCGCTCATACATCACATAACCCTGACGAACAACATAAGTTTCGAGATGTCCGCGTCGTATTTCGCCCAAATTTCGAACAAACTCATCATAGAATTTCCGGATGTGGATGATTCGTGGGTTAACAAATTACTCTCCGGCAAAAGAACATTTAAAGAACATTTCGCCTTCTACGGAATTGATAATTTTGAAAATGCCTATTCCCGACATTTCACGCTCAAATCTAAAAGACAAGTAAAAGGGACCAAGCGCACAATATTCTTCTGGGAAAAATAGTTATGCGAATATTGAATAATCGGTTTCTTTTGTGTCTGCTTTGCGGGCTTTATCCGTCAATATTTTATATTTCTGAAAATCAAGAGAGCCTAGTTATTTCTGATTCTGCTATTCTCGTTATCGTTTTGTGCCTACCGGTCCTGTCTGCGTTTACCCTTTTTCGTTTCTACGAGCATATAACCTTGCGAGACACAACGAGATTCATGAGCGGAATCTGTCTGAGCATTTTCTTCGTCTATATGTTTTCCAGCGTGCGCAGCATTCCGTTCATTAGCAACGCGTTTGAATCATACAGTTTCGACGACGTGCGCAGTCAGTTTATTATTTCTACAGTCATCACAAGTGCCTTATCGCTATTTTTTCTGTCTGCAATACGCGAAGCTATGACTTTAGCCTTCGGTGTCGGCCTTATGATGTCACTTATCAGCAGTGGTGTTGGGCGGGAAACCAGCACCACCGGCATTATCTCAACACAAGCCGAGAACATCACGTTTCAGAGAAAACCCAATGTCTATTACATCCTGCCGGACGGATATCAGGATCCGCATACGATTCGTGAGTTATTCGGTTACGACATTACACAATTTCAAAACTACTTAGAGTCCAACAGATTCGTTACCTATGAGCCGTTTTATGCGAATTATTACAGCACTCTTAACTCAACTAGTTCGCTTTTTTCGATGTCCCATCATTACTACGCGCCCGTTGGAAACAAGCGTAAAATCGTGGGCGGCAATAACAAGGTTGTAAACACCTTTCGCCACAACGGTTACGATATTGTTTATGTGCATAGTGGCAACTACCTCCTCTTACACGGCAGTACCGCCGACGTCATTCAACCGTCAGGATCAGAGTATTTGTCATTAAGGTACACGCTACGTAATATTTTTATTGGGTTTACTTTTGCGGAGAACCACCCGGACTACAAGATGTTGACCGCAAAACAAATGAACCGAATTTTAGGAGAAAACATCAGATCGGACGATACCCCTAAGTTTTTCTTTATCTATTATCTGGGGCCCGGCCACATTGATCATTTAGCCAATAAGCCGGTAGAGCATTTCTTACAAAGCAAGAAAGGTAAGTTCGACGAAGCAAATGTCGCGATTACAGGTTTCATCTCGACTATATTAGCGTTAGATAAAACCGCCATCATAGCGATCAGTGGCGACCACGGAACGTTTATGTACGATGCGCCGTTGAAGTCTTGGCAGGAACTCTACGTCTATACTGCAGA
>CAZSWX010000145.1:0-6046 GCA_964610865.1 uncultured Enterobacteriaceae bacterium | reverse complement strand
GAAAAAAATTGCGGGCCTGCCTCTCCCGTTGCAGGCGGAGCATCATGATAGCATCGACTCCCATCAAACCTTGCTCCATGCTCGTGTAACGCTTTACCCCCCAAGCTTCGAACAACGGCGGCACCAGCGTCGGTGGGCCAATCAATCGAACCTTGGCTCCCAAGATCTTGAGCGCAAAGATGTTGGAACGCGCAACGCGGCTATGCAAAATGTCCCCAACTATGGCGATGTTCTTACCCGCTAAATCTCCGACCCGTTGCTGTATAGTCATGACATCTAGCAGCGCCTGTGTTGGATGTTCATGGGTCCCATCCCCGCCGTTAATCACCGGGCAGACATCCAGCTTTGCAATCAGATGCGCTGCCCCAGAAGCCGGATGACGTATGACAATGGCCGCCGGCCTCATGGCGGAAAGGTTCCGAACAGTATCGATCAGAGTTTCTCCCTTGTTAACACTGCTGGTAGACGCCGAAACATTGATCGCGTCAGCCGACAAACGTTTAGCCGCAATCTCGAAGGATGACCGGGTCCTAGTGCTAGGCTCGTAGAAGAGATTAAAAATCGTCTTGCCACGAAGCGTCGGCACCTTCTTCACTTCCCTTTCCGATATTTCCTGAAATGACTCTGCCGTCTTGAGTATGTGAACCAACTCGCCCCTAGAAAGGTCCTCTATGCCAAGAAAATGACGCCGGGTAAAAGTCATGATATCGTCTGTCCAATGACGACCTGATCCCGACCATCATTCTCATCCAAGTATACCTGGACATGTTGACCAATGGCCGTCGGAATGTTCTTGCCGACATAATCGGGTCGGATCGGGAATTCTCTATGGCCCCTATCAACTAGGACGGCCAACTGTATGTTTTTTGGTCGGCCAAAATCCACTAAGGCATCCATCGCCGCCCTCACAGTGCGGCCCGTAAATAAAACATCGTCTACTAAAATAATCCTTAGGGCCTCGACCCCAAAGGGGATAGAAGTGCTTCGCACTTCCGGTTGGCTGCGTGTAAGACCCAGATCATCGCGGTAAAGTGTGATGTCTATCTCGCCGCACTCAGGACGCACTCCTTCTACCTTCTCCATTTTGTCTGCGAGCCGGCGCGATAAATAGACCCCTCGGGTATAGATTCCCACAAGAGCGAGTCCCTGAACACCCTGATTACGTTCGAGAATCTCGTGTGCAATTCGTGTGACTGCCCGTGTGATTGCCGGCTTCTCCAAAATAGTTCTAGTCATATTTTTATGAGTTTTTCAAAAAAAAACCCCCTTGGTTTACAAGGAGGCTACTCATCCGCAACTTTTGAACCGACGTTTCCTTCTATCATCCGTTCCCTTCCTAGCCTCTCTGGACTAAGTTAAAGGCCTGGCCCTCCCCCTATCGTCGTTTTCAACACCTGTCAAGGAGATGATGCTTTCAATTTTCTCCTCATTGACCGCCCCCTGCGACTAACTACGTACACCACAACATATATTGATCATTTTCCGCCCTCGAAGGCCATTTGCCAAAACGAATATTCGTAGACTACACTCGTTTCGAAGATGGGCCGTAGCCGTTTTTCATCCGCAGACGAGGTACAAGTATCCAAGCAACTCCGGAGCCAGCACGACAACTCCTCAAACTCTTCAGACGCGTACATGTCTATCCATCTTGAGTACGAACGGTTAGCATTGGCAGGAACAACCTGGGCGAGCGCTTTCCCTATTTCGCTATACCCCCACTGACAGGGGAGAATAGCTGCGACAATTGCGGCAAAATCATCTAACCCAGCGACCCTCAGTAGTTGATTGGTATAGGCTCGGGTGGTAGGCGCCGGGACGGTCTTACGTAGAGCATGGGAGTCAATACCACATTCCGTACAAAAATCCCGGTGCAACTCCATCTCCGTATTTAACGTCGCATCTAGCAATTGTGCGAAACGCTTCATCGTTTCCAATCCTTCCGCTTTCGCCATGGCAAGTGCCAGCACTCGACTATATTCAATTAGAAAAATATAATCCTGGCACATGTAAAAACGGAAGCTTTCGTAGGGAAGGGTCCCGTCGCCAAGGCCAAGAACGAAGGGGTGCCTCAACATTTTGCCCCAGACAGCTCCGGACCCGACTCGCAACTTTTCGCTCAACAGCATAAAATAACCCTTCCTCTGTCCTCCATTCTAATTCTCCAGAAAGTAACCGATTCAATCCGACCGCTTGTGCAGTCCGAGAAAGAATTCTTTGTTGCCCTTAGCACCAAGAATCGGGGACTCTACGACGCCGAGAATATCGACCGGCCAATTCTTCGCGCTGCGTTGTATGTCATCGAGAACTTCAGCGTGCAAAAGGGGGTCCCTCACCACTCCGCCCTTTCCCACACGCCCCTTTCCGACTTCGAACTGGGGCTTCACGAGAGCGATCGCCTTCGCTTGGCTTGAAAGTAGTTTTATCACTAACGGCATTACAATTTTCAATGAAATAAAAGAAACATCTATAACCGCCAACGTAGGCACCATATCAAAATCGCCGGAAACGACGTTACGTATATTTCGTCTTTCCATGTTCACGACACGGGGATCGCACCGTAAGCGCCAATGAAGCTGGCCATAACCAACATCGACCGCAAATACCTTTGCCGCGCCCTTCACGAGCAGGCAGTCTGTAAACCCCCCGGTGGATGCGCCAACATCCAATGCGATAGCTCCCCCTACGTCCACACGTAGTCCGACCAAGGCGCGTTCCAACTTTTGGCCACCACGACTGACAAAAGGCAACTGTTCACTGGCTTTTATGCGTACTAACGCGTCGGCCGGCACCAACGTTCCAGCCTTGTCCACGCGATGATGGTCCGCAACCACCGCCCCGGCCATGATCAGTCTGCGGGCCTTCTCCCGACTGGGCGTTAGGCCTTGCTCCACCATTAGTACATCGATGCGGCGATTTTTAGTCACTTGTTTATCGGCACGGCACGCTCCACCACGAAACGCGCTATTTCACGAAGTGGATCGGCCTTCGAGTCGAATGGGCGGAGCGCGCTTAACGCTTCACCCAGTAGGTCTCGAGCGTAAGCCTTCGTCTTCTCCATGCCCATTGCCGCGGGGTACGTGGCCTTGTTCAGATCGGCATCCCGGCCCACGCGCTTCCCCGTTTTCAACGTTCCGCCTTCAACATCCAGAATGTCATCAGTAACTTGGAACACGAGCCCTATCGATGCTCCGAATTTGTCCAGCTGTAAATATTGTTTCTTGCTCGCGCCACCAATCAACGCGCCAATCCTAATTGATGCCCGTAAGAGAGCGCCGGTCTTACGAGTATGGATATATTGTACCCGCTTGCGAGTAGGCTTCAGTTTTTCCGATTCTACGTCGGCTACTTGCCCGCCCACCATTCCGGCCATTCCGGCTCCACGAGCAACTTCTAATATTGCCTGCAAGGCCGCGGTCTTCTCTTGGCCTGGTTTTAATGCAGCCTGGGACATTACTCGAAAGGCTTCCGTAAGAAGTCCATCACCCGCTAGAATAGCCATGGCTTCACCAAACACGATGTGGTTTGTTGGTTTGCCTCGGCGAAGGTCATCGTCATCCATTGCGGGAAGATCGTCATGCACTAAGGAGTAAGAGTGTATCATTTCTAGTGCGCAGGCAAAAGGCAGGATACGCGCGATGTGTGCCCCAAGCGCCTCGCCAGAGGCCAACGCTAGAATGGGTCGTATTCGCTTGCCTCCAGAGAAAAGTCCATAGCGCATCGCCCGCACCAACGTAGCTGGAGGCTTTTCAGACCCTTCGATCACCTTTTTCAATGCGGCATCTACACGTTTCCGGCGTCGCTGAAGGTAGCTCTCAAGATTCACGATTCATCATCCTCTGCATTCCGAACCACCCGACTCTCCAAAACTCCCCCATCGTCTCGGGTAAGGATTTCGACCCGCGTCTCGACCTTCGTTAGTTCAGCCTCGAGATGACGGACCAAAGCTACTCCATCCTCAAACGCTTGGAGCGAATCTTGAAGAGACAGTTCGCCAGTGTCGAGCTTTTCGACAAGTCCCTCAAGATCCTCCAACGCTTCCTCGAATTTTTTTTGGGGAGAAATTTCCATTATTTCGAAGTTCCTTCGACTCGGGCGGTTGCTTCGCCATTCGCAAACGTTATGCGAATTTCCTCTCCTGGCCTGAGTGCTGCTGCGTCTCTAACTACGCGATTGTCAGGAACAGTCCGGATAAGACCATAGCCGCGTTGTAATACGGCTAGGGGGTTTAAACTATTAAGCGTCCTAGTCGTATCTTGCAACTGTGCCCTGGCATCGTCCACTCTTCGCCGAAGATGCGATATACACCGACTAAAAGCGGATGCAACGCGCCGACGCATGTGTGTAATTTCTCGGCCGGGGAGACGTACTCGCGCGCCAGCCTGCTTCACTTGATTTCGCTGGATTGTGATCGCTCGTTGGATCGCCACGAAGCACGCATCTCGCCGCTGCCCTATCAATTCGGCGAGGTCCGACCAAATTGGGACGACTACTTCTGCGGCTGCCGTAGGGGGCGGTGCGCGCCAGGCAGCAACTAGGTCGGAGAGGGATGTATCGATTTCGTGCCCAACCGCTGAAACAGTCGGAATTGTGGATCTGGCAATGGCGCGCGCTACCACTTCTTCGTCGAAGGCCTGTAAGTCCTCACGTGATCCTCCGCCACGCCCAATTATTAACACTTCGGTTCTGTTATCCTCATTCAAATCTTCTATAGCGGCCGCGATTTCCACCCCAGCACCTAGACCTTGCACTCTCGTAGGCCTGATGATCACCCGGGTATAGGGGCACCGCTCATGCAGAACCGAAATGATGTCCTGCACGGCCGCACCCTCAAGCGCCGTAACCACGCCGATGGACCGGGGGAAAAAAGGCAAGCGACGCTTTTTGTCTGTTGCAAATAGCCCTTCTGCCGCTAATTTTACCTTTAACTGCTCGAGGGCTAGCTGTTGATCCCCAACTCCGCGAGTCTCCATACCGGCAGCATAAATTTGCAAAGCGCCACGGGCAGAGTAGAGGCCAACACGCCCTCTTATGAGAACCTGCAGGCCATCCTCCGGTTTGAAACGAAGCCCCCGTGCGTAGCCACGGAACATAACACCGCTTAGCTGGCTGATATCATCTTTGAGGACAAAGTATATGTGCCCGGACGCCGGACAGCTGACACTTGATAACTCTCCTACCACCCAAACACTACCAAACCCCTCTTCTAGGGTACCCCCTAGGAGTCCCGCAAGAGCAGTAACGGAAAGCGCTTCGGAACCAGATGGCGAGCGGGAAGCAACAGGGTTCATAGACTTATAACTTGGCCTGTTTCAGCGATTCACGATCCGTTAGCCTCCGCCACGGTGGTTTTGACAACTTCCCAAGACTTAAGTAGCTCTAATGCTTTATCGAGTTGCGGGTCTTTCCCTAATTCACCTTCTCGAACATCCACCTGTGGCGAGTCGCCCGTTTGTATATTCCCGTCTGTCTTATCAGCGGCCCGCTCAATCTCGTCTGAAGCATGAGACTGATTGTCGAAATGTCCTCGCAGGTTTTCTTCGCGAATTTCACCGGTGTTCGCGGCGGCTGGGTGTGTTTTCGGGAAATTGTCCATTTCAATGTCCGGGGCAATCCCAGTTACTTGTATTGACCGTCCATTCGGCGTGTAATACATGGCCGTCGTCAATCGAAGCGCAGCACCGCCATCCACTGGCAGAATCGTCTGAACCGAGCCCTTTCCAAAACTTTTCGTCCCTAGGACAACAGCGCGACCATGATCCTGTACTGCTCCGGCTACTATCTCAGATGCACTCGCACTTCCGCCATTGACCAAAACAACTAACGGCGTGTCAGTGTCCCCTCCCCGATGCGCGAAATATTTCTGCCTTTGACTCTCTAACCGACCTTCGGTGTACACGATCAGTCCATCATCTAGGAAAAGGTCCGAGACTTTTACGGCCTGACTCAACAGACCTCCAGGGTTATTTCTGAGATCTAGTACAATTCCACGAAGCTCATCGTTCTCTTGTTTCAGCCGTTTCAAGCCGGCATCTAAGTCCCCGCTTGT